>JAATEW010000049.1 GCA_015655535.1 Hyphomicrobiales bacterium
GCTCGATCAGGCGTCCCACGTGATCGACATGTATTTCGGTCAGGGCGGCTATCACATGAATCTCAATGTGATCGCCAAGGAAACCCTGCTCGATGCGATGGATAATCCCGACAAATATCCGCAGCTCACGATCCGCGTTTCGGGCTATGCGGTCAATTTCATCCGCCTGACGCGAGAGCAGCAGCTCGAAGTCATCAGCCGCACCTTCCATCAGGTGGTGTGATGGCGCTTCCCGATGCAAAGCCGGACGCGCCCGTCTGGGACGTTTCGGAGAGCCGCCACGATCTCCGCAGCGACCGTACGCCCGACGCGCCCGAAACCGAAGGGTTCACGGACGCGGTCGGCGCGGTTGGCTTCGTGCATTCCTTGGAAACCGGGTCCATGGTGGATGGACCCGGCGTCCGTGCCACTCTGTTCCTGGCCGGGTGCCTGCTGCGCTGCCAATATTGCCACAATCCAGATACGTGGCATCTGAAGCACGGCACCCGCATCCCGATCGAATTGGCGATCGCACGTTTGACCGCTTTCGCTCCGGCTTTGATTGCAATGAGCGGCGGACTGACGCTCTCGGGCGGCGAACCGCTCGTCCAGACGGCTTTCTCGCATCGGCTTTTCGCGGCGGCGAAGCAGCTTGGTTTGCATACGGCGCTCGACACGTCGGGCTTTCTCGGCGCACGCGCCGACGATGCCTATCTTGAGCAGGTCGACCTCGTTCTCCTCGATATCAAATCAGGCGATCCCGACGTGTATCATCGCCTGACCGGCCAGGATCTCGCGCCGACGCTGCGCTTTGCCGAGCGTCTCGCAGCGATCGGCAAGCCGGTCTGGATTCGCTACGTGACCGTTCCGGGCCTCACCGACAATCCGGACCATATCCGCGCCGTCGCGCGCTTCGTCGCGCCGATGCGCAATGTCGAATGGATCGAGGTTCTGCCTTTTCACCAGCTTGGCGCCTTCAAATGGCATGCGCTCGGGCTCGACTACAAGCTTGAGAATACACCCCCCGCCTCTGCCGAGCTGGCAGCGCGAGTCGTGATGCAATTCCGTGATGAAGGGTGCCGCGCAAGATGATCGAGATGCTTCGCCACGCGCTGGCAAGTTCACCCATCCTCGCGCTTTTTCTTGTGATCGGCACGGGCTATGCGCTCGGCCGCATCAATATTTTTGGGTTTTCGCTCGGCGTCGGCGGCGTGCTCTTTACCGGGCTCGCCTTCGGCGCCTTCGCACCGGCCTCGGCACCGCCGCCGCTCGTCGGAACGATCGGCCTCCTGATGTTCCTCTACGGGATCGGCATCCAATATGGCGTGCAATTCTTCACGGGATTGCGCGGCTCGGGGCTTAGGCTCAACCTCCTCGCGCTCGCAGCCGTCCTCGGCAGCCTGGCGCTCACGCTCTGGGGCGCGACATTGATCCACGTCTCCGTACATACGGCGGCGGGCGTCTTCGCCGGATCGGGAACAAGCACGGCCGCGCTCCAGGCCGCGCTCGAAGTCGCAGCCAACAGGGATCCCGCCGTCGGATATTCGGTCGCCTACCCCTTCGGCGTGGTCGGGCCGATGCTGTGCATGTATCTGGTGAGCCGCCTGTTCAAACCCAAGGTTCCCGTGCCGCCGCCGCCGGTCGTCATGTCGGAGATCACGATCGATCATCCGCATCTCACGGGCGAAACGGGCGCCACTCTCGCGTCGCTCTTGCCGGCCGACGTCCAGCTTATGGCCATCCGCAGGGGACACAAGAATTTCCTGCCCTCGCACGATATCGACATCGTCGAGGGAGATGCGATCATGATCGCGGGCACCATGGCCTCCGTGGACGCGGCCAAGGCGGCTCTCGGCCACGCCGATCCAGGCCGCGTGTCGAAGGATCGGAAAGATTTCGACGGCCGTCAGTTTTTCGTCTCAAAAGCCTCGATGGTCGGCATCCCGCTTACTGAGCTGCAGCGCGCGGCAAGTTTCCCGATGCACATCGCCTTGATCCGGCGCGGCGACGCCATGGTCCTGCCCGGTCCGCACATCACGCTCGAATTCGGCGACCGCGTGACGGTCATCGCTCCATCGCAAAACCTCGAAGACGTGCGAAAACTCTTCGGCGATTCAATGAGTGCCACGGCCGAGTTCAGCTATATCTCGCTCGGCGCCGGCATGGTGCTTGGCGTCTTGCTCGGCCTCATTCCGGTTCCTCTGCCAGGCATAGGCTCGTTCAGTCTTGGCTTGGCCGGCGGCACGATCGTCATGGCGCTCATTCTCGGCCGCATCGGGCGGACCGGATCGATCAGTTGGCGCATGCCCATCGCAGCGAACCTCGTGATCCGCAACTTCGGCCTGACCGTCTTCCTCGCCGTCGTCGGACTGGCGTCCGGCACGCCCTTCGTCACGCAGGTCGCATCGAATGGCATTTCGCTCCTCGTGCTCGGCATCATCTGCGTGTTGACGGTGGTCCTGATCGTCATGACCGTCGGCAGTCTCATTCTGCGCCTTCCCTTCGACGAGGTGCTCGGCATCGCCGCCGGTGCCACAGGCAATCCCGCGATCCTGGTTTTCGCAAGCCGGCTCGTGCCCTCCGACAAGCCCGCCATAGGCTACGCCATGATCTTTCCCAGCATGACGATCGTGAAGATCATCGCCGTACAGGTTGTGATCCGCGCGCTCGGCTGATGCTGATGCGCCTCGAATGTAATGTATGTCCGGTTTCGGCCAGTTTGATCTTGCGCATTGTCGCCGGACGGCAGTCACATAAGTATCAAACTGTACCTGTCTGTTGTCCTTCGCCTTTTACAGAAATTTTGGAATTTTTATTCGGTCGCGCGCGCGATGCGGCCTAGGGAATGGCTCCAGATTGATGAAAGCATGCGATGAGTGAAGAGATGGATGGACGGGTGATCGCCGTGCGAGGAGCGGTCGTGGATGTCGCTTTCGACGGGGCTAGGCTTCCGCCGATCGATGACGCGCTGGTGATTGCGTGCGACGGACAAGCGCCGATTACCGTCGAGGTGCAGGCGCATTTGAATGCAAGCGCCGTCCGCACCATCGCCTTGCAGTCGACGTCGGGCCTGAGCCGCGGCGCTCTCGTCCATGCGTCCGGCGGCCCGATCAAAGTACCGGTCGGCGAGCAAGTGCTCGGCCGCCTGCTCGATGTGATAGGCGCGACCGGCGACAAGGGCCAGCCCTTTACGGACGATGTTCCGCGCCGGCCTATTCATCGCAGCCCGCCGCCGCTCGCGGCCCAGAGCGGCACGTCGGATCTTTTCTCGACCGGCATCAAGGTGATCGACCTGCTGACGCCGCTCGCCCAGGGCGGCAAGGCCGCGATGTTCGGCGGCGCGGGCGTCGGCAAGACCGTGCTAGTGATGGAGCTCATCCATGCCATGGTCGAGCGCTACAAAGGCATTTCGGTCTTCGCGGGCGTCGGCGAACGCTCGCGTGAAGGTCACGAAATGCTGCTCGACATGCGCGGCGGCGGCGTGCTCGAGCGGACGGTGCTCGTCTACGGACAGATGAACGAACC
>JAATEW010000039.1 GCA_015655535.1 Hyphomicrobiales bacterium
ACCAATGCCGAGGGCGAGCGTTTCATGGAGCGCTATGCGCCATCGGTGAAGGATCTGGCGCCGCGCGACATGGTCTCGCGCGCGATGACGCTTGAAATTCGCGAGGGACGCGGCGTCGGCAAGGGCCACGACCATATCAACCTGCACCTCGATCATCTCGATCCGGCGGTCCTGCACGAGCGCCTGCCCGGCATTTCGGAAAGCGCCAAGATTTTCGCGGGCGTCGATGTCACCAAGGAGCCGATCCCGGTGCTGCCGACGGTGCATTACAATATGGGCGGCATTCCGACCAATTATCACGGCGAAGTTTTGCGGAAGCAGGGCGATGATCCGGACGTCGTCGTGCCGGGCCTGATGGCAATCGGCGAAGCCGCCTGCGTCTCCGTCCATGGCGCGAACCGGCTGGGCTCCAATTCGCTGATCGATCTTGTCGTCTTCGGCCGCGCCGCCGCCTTGCGCGCCGCCGATGTCGTGACGCCCGGCTTGAAGCAGGACGATCTGCCGGCCAATTCCGCCGATCACGCACTAGGCCGTCTCGACCGCTATCGCTATGCCAAGGGCTCGGCGCCGACGGCGGAACTGCGGCTCGCCATGCAAAAGACGATGCAGAATAATTGCGCCGTCTATCGTACCGGGGAGACGCTCGAAGAAGGCTCGAAGCTCATCCATGAGGTCTGGGCCGCGCGCGATCAGATCGCGGTGATGGATCGCTCGCTCATCTGGAATTCCGACCTCGTCGAGACGCTCGAATTCGACAATCTGATCGTGCAGGCCGTCGTCACCATGGACGGCGCCTTGAACCGCACCGAATCGCGCGGCGCCCATGCGCGGGAAGATTTCGCCGAGCGCGACGACAAGACCTGGATGAAGCATACTTTGGCGTCGATCGAGGATCATGCGCGCAAGGTCGCGATCGATTACCGCCCCGTGCATAGCTACACGATGACGAATGAGATGGCCTATATCGAGCCGAAGGCTCGGGTGTATTGAATGAGCGCCTCCGAATGCCTTTTCTGAATGGGATGGCGAAACCCTTGGCTTTCCTTGCGGGACTCATCACAACTGGTTTTGCAGACGAAATGGCGTTCAGCGCAGAGCTAACGCCAGATAACGTTCACGGCTGTTGGAATCGCACGGGCAACGCCGATGACGGCCAAACAGAAATAAACGCTACTTTATGTTTCAACTCAGACGATAAATATTCGTTATCTACGAGAGCCTGTTTTCATTATCCACAGGAACCCAATTATCCCTGCGAGGGGTGGGCAGCTGAGCTTTCCTACTATCGGGAAGGCGATGCAATTAAACTGCAGACTCTTGAGACGTATGGGGCTGCTGAGAAATCCTACTGCACACAAGATTTAGCTGATTTTGACCGGATCAAATTCATCGCCTGTTTCATGCCTGGCGTGGAATGGACAAAGCAGCCCGTTGGCGTGGAGGGAAAGAAATGGTCCAACTGACGCTTCCCCCAAACTCCAAAATCGGCAAAGGCAAGGTCTGGCCGAAGCCGCAAGGTGCGAAAAACGTCACCGAGTTCCGCGTCTACCGCTGGAATCCGGACGACGGACAGAACCCGCGCATCGACACGTATTATGTCGATCGCGACGATTGCGGGCCCATGGTGCTCGACGCGATCATCTGGATCAAATCCAAGATCGATCCGACGCTGACCTTTCGCCGCTCCTGCCGCGAAGGCATTTGCGGCTCCTGCGCGATGAATATCGATGGGACTAACACGCTCGCCTGCACCAAGGGCATGGACGATATCGACGGCACGGTGCGCATCTATCCTCTGCCGCATATGCAGGTGGTGAAGGATCTCATCCCCGATCTCACGACCTTCTATGCGCAGCATGCCTCCATTCAGCCTTGGCTAAAGACTGTGACCCCAGAGCCGGAAAAAGAATGGCGTCAGTCGCCCGAGGAGCGCTCCAAGCTCGACGGGCTTTACGAGTGCATTCTCTGCGCCTGCTGCTCGACCTCGTGCCCCTCCTATTGGTGGAACGGCGACAAATATCTCGGCCCGGCTGCGTTGCTGCAGGCTTTCCGTTGGATGAGCGATTCGCGCGACGAGACGCTCGAAGCGCGGCTCGACAATGTCGAAGACCCATTCAAACTCTATCGTTGTCACACGATCATGAATTGCGCCAAGGCCTGCCCCCAAGGGCTCAATCCAGCCAAGGCCATCGCCGACATCAAGAACATGATGATCGAGCGCGAACTCTGATTGGCATCGGTGCCGGGGCTTGGTCATCAAGTCGTCATTGCGAGAAGCGAAGCGACGAAGCAATCCATGCCATCGTCTGAGCGGTCGCTCTAGATTGCTTCGCTGCGCTCGCAATGACGATCGATAATTATGTCCTGAGTGTGTGGTACCGCGGGGCGCAACGAACACCATGCCCCGCTGTGGCCACATTTGACCGGCACGCCGGTCTCCATGAAGACGAATCTTATCTTCGTATCCGCCGCGCTGCTGGCCTATGTCACATGCGCGCAAGGTGCCCAGAAAGCACATGGCGAGAAAGAACATCATGAGAAAACGCATGGTGAGAGAGCTCATAAAGAGCTAGCGCCGCATCCAGATACCTATGATGAGATGATCGCCAAGCAGGCCCGGGTTCATGGCGTGCCGGAAGGACTCATCCACCGCGTCGTCATGCGCGAGAGCCGCTATCACCCCGACGCCATGAACAAGCGCTACTACGGGTTGATGCAGATCACCTATCAGACGGCGCGCAGCATGGGCTATAAAGGCGAGCCGAAAGGCTTGCTCGATCCGTTGATCAATCTCACCTTCGGCGTGCCTTATCTCGCCAATGCTTTCATTGTCGCCGATAAGAAGGACGACCGCGCCGTCGCGCTTTATTCGAAAGGCTATTATTTCGAAGCCAAGCGCAAGCATCAGCTTGCTTTGATGCGCACGGCGGAATCGCCGTCGCTTGAGCCGCCGCCACCGCCGGTCGCACAGGCGTCGGAGCCGCCGCCTAATCCCATCGTGCAAATTTTCCACGCATTCGCCGGAGGCCAGGAGCCCGTGCCACCGGCCTTTCCCGCGGATGCGCCGACGAATGTTCAGGCTGCTGCTCCCGCTGCTGATGCGGCGCTGCCCGCCAATGCTGCGCCCGTTGCCGCGCAGCCTGCGAAATAGGTCCCAACTCTCCATCCTTCGAGATGGCGACCACCTGAACTCTAGATGCTGAGCTCACGAAGCTAGACGCGCGAACCCTCTCCCGCAAGGGGAGAAGGAAACGCGCCGAACCTCTGTGTATGAGAATCACGCCGATTTATTGCGCTCCAACCTTAAAGCGTCGTCGCGAATTTCTTTTTCGCGATGGCGAGCAGTTGCGGAACTTGCGCATGGATCTCCGCCGCGACACGGCGGTCGAGGCGGTTCAGCCATTCGCGCGGAATTGCCGCGAGCCCATAGGTGGCGCCTGCCAACATGCCGGCCATGGCGCCTGTCGTATCGGCGTCGCCGCCTTGATTGACGGTCGCGATCAGGCATTCGGCGAAGCTTTTAGTGCCGAAATAAAAATGCAGCACCGTTTGCAAAGTCTCAGCCACATAGGCGGAGTATTTGCCTTCGTAGGGCTCGAAGGCAAGTGTCGGACAGCGGTGCTGCAGGGCGTCTGCCATGCTGCGCAGCGCCTCCTTGCCGTGTCCTATGAGCAAAGCCTGCATCATGTGAACGAGGGTGAGCGAAGCCTCATCCGACAAGGGATGATGATGCGTGATGCGGCATTGCGTGAGCGTCCAGGCTTCGGCCTCGACGGGATGGCCAAGCGTCGCAAGCGCGATGGGCAGCACGCGCATCGCCGCGCCATTGCCGGCGTCGCCTTCCGAATATGGCCCGCTCGTCGTGCCTTGCGTGATATAGCGGCGGATGCCGCGCCGGCATGTATTGCCGACATCGACCGGGCCGGCTTTCAGCCAGGCCGCGAATTCCTCGCAAATATCCTGGGTGTCGAAGCCCGCGCGCCGCACCAAAGACCGGCCGAGCGCGAGTGCCAGCTCCGTGTCATCGGTGACTTGTCCGGGCTTGAGACGCAGCCATCCGCCGCCGACGATCTTTTTCAATTCCCCGTGGCGGGCGACGATCTCGGCCTTGCTCATGAATTCGACGGTGGCGCCGAGCGCATCGCCGACGGCAAAACCTAAAAACGCGGCGAGCGCGCGCTCCATGACATTCGCATCGTGCAGATGCGCCGCCATGTTCAGAGCCTCGGTTCTGACGGAATCAGAACCGAGGCTCTGAATTTTTGGCTTCGACGCGTTTTCTTCACGCGAACCGGTCCCCACTTCGCTCGAAAACATTTCCATCAATAGGTTGGAGCGTGTTCTTGTCGAAAAAGTCGTGCAACTTTTTCGGAACACACTCTACAAATTACTCGCCGCGACGCGATAGTCGCCGCCGATCACGAGATATTCGGCTTCGCCCTTCAAGCCGTGCATCGGCAAGAGCGTATTGAAGAAGACGAGCTTGGAAAGCGGTACGTCCACGGTCAAGATGATGTCGCCGAAGCAGCAGGCGACCTCGCGATCGCTCGAAAAAGAGGCGAGATTGTTGAGCCGCATCACCACGCGATCCTTGTCGTTTTCCATCTGGATTTTATGTTCGTCAAAGGCATTGATGCCGCGATAGAGCGTGATGTGAGTCTGGTTCGGGGGCGACCATGTTTTCCAGAGTCCATTGGCAAAATTCATAGAGAAGATCGAGCTGAGTATAGATCGTATTATTGTGGAACCGGCTCGACATTTTCTCCATGATATAGGTTGTCCAGGCGCCGTTCGAAATGCGGCTGATCATTTCCTTGTGGTAGGTCGGGAAGATACCGAATCGGCTCTCGACCCAGCCCTTGAGCACGGCGCCTTCCGGTCCGTTGCTGTCTATGCCCCAGCCTTTGATCAATTGCAGGAAGGACGAGCGGTAGCGCCGGGTCTGGCCGCGGTTCTTCTCATCACGCTGCTGCGGGTCGAGACCGAACATCGCATACATATAAGAATTGAAAGCCTCGCCCGCTTCCTGCAGGTCGCTCGCGAGTTGGAGCATTTTGAACAGATTGTCGTTCATCTCGCGGGCGCCGGAAATATGCACCGGCATAGGCTGGTCGTTGAAGTCGCAGCTCGCCAGAAAATCCGTGGGCAGGCCCACGAGGTTCGAAGAATGCCCCACCGCTTTCAATCTGCTCGCCATGGCCTATCGCTGCCACGTCATCGCGCGACGGGTCAAGTCCCGGTCTTTACTCGCCTCATGCCTTCGTGTACCTCTTGTCCGCAATGAGCCCGGTGCAGCATTGCTGTGCCGGGTTTTTCGCGCTTGTCGACAGGGTTTCAAAGGGTCTAAAAATTCATGGCGAATGTGGTGGTGGTCGGCGCCCAATGGGGCGACGAAGGCAAAGGCAAAATCGTCGATTGGCTGTCGCTTGAAGCAGACGTCGTCGTGCGCTTTCAGGGCGGTCATAATGCCGGGCATACGCTCGTCATCGGCAATCAGACCTATAAGCTCGCGCTCCTGCCGTCTGGCATCGTGCGGCCGGGCAAGCTTTCGGTCATCGGCAATGGCGTCGTTCTCGATCCGCATCATCTCGTGGACGAAATCGCCAAGCTCGCGGGCCAGGGCATAGAGGTCAGCCCGGCCAATCTCAAGATCGCCGAGAATGTCACGCTGATCCTGAGCCTGCATCGCGAGCTCGATGCGCATCGCGAACAGGCCTCGACCGACGCCATCAAGATCGGCACGACGAAGCGCGGCATCGGCCCCGCCTATGAGGACAAGGTCGGCCGCCGGGCCATCCGGCTCATGGACTTGGCCGAGCTCGACACGCTCGATGAAAAAATCGCGCGGCTTCTCGCCCATCACGAACCTCTGCGCCGCGGCCTCGGACTCGAGCCGGTGACGATGCAGACCATTCGCGACGAACTGACCTGCGTCGCCCCCAAAGTGCTTCCCTTCATGGATACGACCTGGGATCTGCTCGAATCCGCGCGGCGCGACGGCAAACGTATCTTGTTCGAAGGCGCGCAGGGCGCGCTGCTCGATGTCGATCATGGCACCTATCCTTTCGTCACCTCGTCGAACACGGTCGCAGCCAATGCGGCGACGGGTTCGGGCCTGGGGCCGAAGGCGATCGGCTATGTGCTGGGTATTGCCAAAGCCTATACGACGCGCGTCGGCGGCGGGCCCTTTCCGACCGAACTCACCGATAAGACCGGCGAGTTGATCGGCGATCGTGGCCATGAATTCGGCACCAATACGGGGCGGCGGCGGCGCTGTGGCTGGTTCGACGCCGTGCTTGTGCGGCAAGCCGTGAAGACCTCCGGGATCGATGGGATCGCGCTGACCAAACTCGATATTCTGGACGGTTTCGAAGAGATCAAGGTCTGCGTCAATTACAAGCTCGACGGCGCCTTCATCGATCACCTGCCAGCGAGCCAGGCGGCGCAGGCGCGCATAGAGCCCGTCTATGAGACGATCGAAGGGTGGCAAGGCACGACGGCGGGTGCAAGATCTTGGGCCGACCTCCCGGCGCAGGCGATCAAATATGTGCGCCGCATCGAGGAATTGATCGAGGCACCGGTCGCGCTTCTTTCGACAAGTCCGGAACGGCTGGATACAATTCTCGTCCACAATCCGTTTCAGGATCGCTAGAGCATGATCCCAAAAAGGTGCAGACTTTTTGGACAAGATCATGCGTCGAAACAAAAGATTAGAACGCGACAGCTGGCCGAGCCCTCGCGATCTTGATCTTCGGGCATTGATTCAAGGGGCGAACGAGGGGGCGGGGAGATTTTGCAGCTTCTCGGGTACCTGCTCCTAACGTCTTGAAAAAATTATAGTCTGCGTCCATGGGATTGACGGATCAAACAGGGAATGCTCTGAAACCGAATGGCTGAATATTATCCGTTGCTTGCCAAGGCTGTCTCTGGCCTGCCGGATTCCACACCGGCGACGCGTCACGCCGTCTATGAACGGGCGCGCAAGGCGTTGCTCGGGCAATTGCGCGCGCTTCAACCTCCGGTTCCCGAAGCCGATATCGAAAAAGAGAGCCAAGCGCTTGACGTGGCCGTCGCCCGGCTCGAAGCGGAATATGCCGTAACCGCGCCGTCGCCGGTTGAGGAAAAAGAAGCGCCGGTCGCTTCGCCTCCCGCCGCGCAAACGTCTGCTCCGCCCGTACCTCAGGCTCCGCCTGCATTCCGGCCTGCCGAGCCGCGGCAATCGCCCAATGCTAGCGCACCGGCGCCGAGCATGCCCATTCGGCCGCGCATCGCCAAAGTCGCGCCGGCTCCGCCTCCGACCGTTCCCGCCGATGCGAAAGGTGACGAACCGGCTGAGGAGCCGAAAGACCGGTCTTTTGCAGCCGCGAATACGTCCTCATTCCCGAAAGGGAGCGGTCAGGGTCCGGCCCCCGTGGTCGCCAAGATACGTCCCGAACCGCAAAGGCCGATCGCACCGCAAGCGCCGGGGGCGAAGCCAAATTCAAAAGGCCTGTGGATCGTGCTTGCGGTCATCGGGCTTATTGTCGCGGGCGTCGCCGCGACCGCGTGGAAATTGCGCGACAGGCCGGAGGATTTGGCGAAGCTCAAGACCATCCAGGCGCAGCAAACCGAGACGGGCGGCAAGATCGTCGGGCGCGTCGGCGACAGCGCGCAGACGAAGGACGTTGCCCCGGCGGCCTCGACCGGAGCCACGCAATCTGGAACAGACGCCAATGTTCCCGTCACCTACCGCGCGGCTTTTCTTGTTCAGGCGCCCGAGGAGCAGAGCAAGGTGAAAGCCTATTTCGGCACCGTGATCTGGCGCCTCGACAATGTGAGCAATGGCCCGGGCGAGCCTTTGGGAACCGCCATTCATGCCAATATCGATATTCCCGAAGATAAGCTTCAGGTCTCGATGATCTTGCAGAAAAACGTCGATGCCACCCTTCCGGCTTCGCATACGATGACGATCGTCTTCACTGTTCAGCCTTCGACGCCGACGGGCGCCATCAAGCAGATCGGCCTTCCGCAATTGCGCAAGGAAGAAGGCAAAAACGGCGAAGCGCTCGCCGGTCTTCCCGTGCCCATCATGGAGAATTCCTTCCTGGTCGGCCTCGCCAAGGGCACATCGGAAGCAAATAATCTCGATCTTCTGAAGACCCGGCAATGGATCGATATTCCAATGCAACTCTCCGACGGGCGCATTGCGAAACTCGCCTTTGAAAAAGGCGTCGCCGGGCAGCGCGCCATAGATGACGCCATCGCATCCTGGCAGACGCAGTAAGGCGCTTGCGTTTAGAACGGCGGATGCTCAACCCTGATTATTTGGGCGCGTCATGCGCGGACTTGATCCGCGCATCCAAGCACAATACTCGGCGATGCCTGGATGGCTGGGTCAAGCCCGGCCATGACGGAGCCGAAGTCTTATGCTCCAGATACGGGAAGCGACAATCTACTCCAGCCGCACGAGTACGCTGTCCGATGCGCCCTTGGCGTCGATCACCGAGACGCGCGCGAAACCCGCGCCGTCGGGCGTCCAGGCCGATTGGCGGCGAAGATCGGCCTCGCCCAACGGTGTGCCATTGACGATCCAGGTCAAAGGCGGCACGCCGCCTTGCGCCTTCAAGGCTAAGGCGGTTGCAGCGTCGCCGCCCTTGGTCAGACCGAGATCGACTCTGGCGCCATCCGGCGGATAGGCGATCTTCAACGGTGCCATCGCCGCGGCTGCGAATGTTTTCGGCGCATCCTTGCGCAAATGCCGCAAAGGCGGCGGCAGAAGGCTTGTCGTCGTGATCAGAGCATTGCGCGGCGCCGTGAGAAACTCATAGTCGTCGCCAAGCCGGGCGAAAGCCTCAAAGAGGATGGGGGCCGCGATCTGCCGCCCGACGAGGCCCGGCACGGCGGCATTGTCAGGCCGGCCGATCCAGACCGCGATCGTATAGGCCTTGTCGAAGCCGACCGCGAAAGCGTCGCGAAACCCATAAGAGGTTCCGGTCTTATAGGCGATGCGTCCGGCAGGCGCGTTGAGCGGCGGTGGCGCCCCGCGCAAAATATCGGCGACATACCAGGCGGCGACCGGCTCGGCGATGCAATGGGCTGCGCCATCCTGCGCTTTCATCTCCGCTGATTTTTCGATCAGCTCCGGCACGCTGCCGCCGCGCGCGAGGCCGGCATAGAGCCGCGCTAGATCCGACAGAGTAATGCCGAGCCCGCCGAGCCCGACGGCCAGTCCCGGCGCGGCATCGGGCGAAAGCGCGATGGTCGCGCCGGCATTCCGCAGGCGCGCCAAAAATTGCGCCGGGCCGACTTCGGAGAGAAGTTCGATCGCGGGCACATTCAAGGAGAGCTGCAAGGCGTGCCGCGCCGTCACCGTGCCCTGATAGGAGAGGTCGAAATTCTGCGGCGCATAAAGCCCATAGCGCGACGGGCGGTCATCCAGAATGCTTTCGGGATGGGCGATGCCACTCTCGAAGGCCAAAGCATAGATGAAAGGCTTCAGCGCCGAGCCCGGCGAACGCATGGCCTGCGTCATGTCGATGGCGCCGGCGCGATCCTGCGAGAGATAATCGGCGGCGCCGACATGCGCGAGCACCGCGCCCGTCGCATTGTCGATGACGAGGATGGCTGCTGACAATTTGGGTCCGAGCCGCTGCACGCCATCATGCGCGAGGCCTTCCAAAGAGGCTTGCAGCTTGGCATCGAGCGTGAGCTTGATGGTTCGTGCGGCAGCGGGACTCTGCCTCAGCGCTTCCTCGCTGGCGTGAGGTGCCAGCGCTGGAAAGGCACGCCTTTCCCGCGGCACGGGTTCGGCGCTGGCCAATTCCTGCTCGGCTTTCGTGATGACGCCTGCTTCGGCCGCGCGGACGAGAACTTTGTCCCGCGCGGCGCGCGCGGCCTCAGTGAAATGATCCGGCCGCCGCGTCTCGGGCGATTGCGGCAGGGCGACGAGCAAAGCCGCCTCGGCAACCGACAGCCGCTTCGGCTCCTTGCCGAAATAGGCGAGGCTCGCGGCGCGTATGCCTTCGAGATTGCCGCCATAGGGCGCAAGCGCAAGATAGAGATCGAGCACTTGCGTTTTGGTCGCGTGCCGCTCGATCTCCAAAGCCCGCACGATCTGGCGCAATTTGACGGCGAGAGAGCGATCCTCGCGTTGATCGTGGGGCCTCAGCACATCATCATCGCCGTGCGGCGCATCGGACGCAGCGCTTTGCGAACGCGCCAAGAGACGTGCCACCTGCATGGTGAGCGTCGAGCCGCCCGACACGATATGTCCCGTCGTCATCCATTGCATGGCGGCGCGGCCCAGCGCCTTGTAATCGACGCCATGATGGGTCTCGAACCGCCTGTCCTCGAAAGCCAGCAGCATCGCGACGAAGCGCGGATCGACATCCTTCACCGAGACTGGCAGACGCCAGCGGCCGTCTTGCGTCGTGAAGGCGCGCAAAAGCTTGCCGTCACGATCGACGACCACCGTCGAGCCGCGCTGCGCCTCAGTGAGGTCGAGCGGCCCGATCGATTGGCGGTAATGGATCCAGGCTGCCGGAACGCCGAGCCCGAGGCCTGCGACCGCAAGTGCCGCGAGGGCGATCTTGCGGCGCGCTTTCATTTCGTCTCCGTAATATCGACGGAGCCGAAGGCGGTGCGGCCGAAACGCTGCGGCCTATACATATCTTCGATCGTTGCCGGCGGCAGCACGTAATGGCCGGGCGTCACCGCGCGGACAATGTAAGCGATCGAGAAGGTCGCCTTGTCGGCGCCGTTGCGCTGGAAGGCCGCGACGAAACGATCGTCGCGATATTCCGTATGCACCGGCTCGACATCCTTCTTGAGCCAGGACAAAGCCTCGATCGAGCCGCCCTCGAAGAGATCGGGATTGTCGATTTCGAGCCCGGCCGGCAAAGGATCGACCAGCAGAAGCCGCGCATAGGCCGCTTCCATCTCGGTCACTTTCAAGGTCACCACAAACCGATCGTTCTGCTTGATCGCGGCGGGATCGATCTTCTTGCCCGCCAGCGAATAATAGGCGCGCTCGACCTGATAGCCTTGGCTTGCCGCGGGCTCGGGCGACGACGGATTGCCGGATGTCGTCAAGACGAGGCGCACCGGCGCCTGTCCGCTATTGCCGATCGTGACGCTCTTGCTGTCGAGCGCCTCGCCCTTCCAGGTGTGGTAGAACGAGCCCTTATGCGGTGCGCCGTCGATCGAGAGCACCATCGAATCGGCTTCTTTCGCCAGAGCCTCGGCGGCGAGCACCATCCAGGCATTTTCCTGGGTGCTGGTGTAAGAAGACGCTGCCCGCGCCGCCTCGACGATATTCGCGGCATTATGGATCGAGGCTTCCGACGCGCCGGTCTCGACGGCAAGGGCCAGAAGCCCGGCGCCGTCGCGCAGGCGCGAGCCGTAGTCCTCGCGCGAATAGATGATGTCGCGTGCCGATGTCAGGCTCTCGTTCGCTTTGGTGAAGACGGCGAGCGCGCGGCCGCGATCGCCCAGAAGCGCCAGAGCCGCCGCCAATTGGGCGCGGGCCAAGGGGCTGTCGAACTTGTCGAGCTGCGTATCGGCGAGATAACGCAGATCGCCCATCACCGGCCGCCCGTTGCGCGCCAGCACATAAGCGGCATAGGCGATGGAGGCGCTTTGTCCGGCCGAAATCGACGTTGCATTGGCGACATGGTTGCGCAGCTTTTCGAGTGCGAGATCGAAAGCCTTTTGCGGCACTGCGAAACTATTTTCCCGTGCCCGCGTCAGGAAATCGGTGACATAGGCGGTGAGCCACATGTCTTCCGCGCTATCGGCCGACCAGAGGCCGAAGGCCCCGGTCGAATCCTGCCGCGCCAATTCGCGTTCGATCGCCTGCTTGATGCGGTCGTCTATGCTCGCATCGAAGGCCAGCGCCGCGGCGCTCGCGATCTTATTGACATAGAGGAGGGGCATGGCGCGGCTGACCGTCTGTTCCGAACAGCCATAAGGATAACGGTCGAGCGCCTGCAAAAGCGCCGGCACGTCGAGCCCTGCGAAAGGCGAGACCGAGACCGACACCGCACCGGTGCCGGGCACGACATCGGCGATGAGATCGTCGCTGATCTTGAGGCTTGCGCCGGACGCGAGCGTTCGGACCTCGCGGCGATAGAGCCGCGACGTGCCGGGCTCCAGATTGAAGGCGAGGCTCTGCGGCGCATCGAGGCCGGGGCCCGTCAGCCTGACATCGACATCGGCCGGCCCGACGCCCGCCGCCGTCACGGGAATGTCGATCGCGGCCCGCGCCCCGGCGTCGAGCTTGATGGTCTTGTGCAAGGAATCGGCACCGATCGTCAGCGGCCCATGCAGATCGAGATCGAGCGTATAATCGCCGGGCTTGCCTTCGACATTATCGAGCTGCAAATGGAACTGCGAACGGTCGCCGAGCGCGAGGAAGCGCGGCACGGTCGCCTGCATCACGACATTGTCGCGGACGATCACATCCTGGCTGGCATTGCCGACCTTGCCCTTCGACCAGGCGGCGGCCATCAGCCGCACCGAGCCGTTGAAGGCGGGCAGATCGAAGGTGATCTGCGCCTTGCCATCGGCGCCGACTTTGACGACGCCGGAATAGCGCGCCAGCGGTTCCTGCGTCGGACGATTGCCCTCCATCGCGCCCGCGCCATCGCCGCCGGAGCGGATCGCGCCGCGCGTGCCTTGCATGCCGTCGATCAGCAGTCCGTAAAGATCGCGGATCTCGGCCGATAATTGCTTCTGCCCGTCGAAATAGGCGTAAGGGTCCGGCGTCTCGTAATGGGTGAGATTCAATATGCCGATATCGACGGCGGCGAGCGTGACATAGGCCTCTTCGCCCGACGCAAGGCCCTTGAGTTCGACGGGAATGGTCAGAGGTCCACGCGGCGTGACCTTCTGCGGCGCTGCGAGGCTCACGCCGATCTTATGTCCGGCTTCGTCGAGACCGAACCAGGCAAGGCCAAGCGCCCGGCCCGGCATGCGGTTCGCCGCCTTGTCGAGCGGACGATGCGCCAGTGCCACGACATAGGCGCCGGTGCCCCAATTATTGCCGACGGGGATCGTCGCATGATTGTCGCCCGTCTGGAGATCGAACGTAGTCAGGTATTCGAGCTTCTCGCTGAGGATCGCGACGGTCGCCTTGCCGGCGAAGCGCGAGGCGATGTTGAGCTTCAAATCTTCGCCCGGCTTATAATTGGTCTTGTCGATCGTGACGTCGAGAAGATCGGGCGTGTCGGCGGAGGCATCGCCCGACCAGCCGACATAGAAGGTCACGCTCGTCGGCGCATCCGTGCCCGTGTCGCTCGCGACATCGAGACGATATTGGCCGAGCCCCACGGGCGATGAGATTTTCGTCGCCGCATCGGTTGCAAGATCGATCTTGCCTTGCCCAACGCGCTTCGAGGATTTGATCCGCTCGAAGCCCCAGCGCCCGTCCTGATTATACCATTGATAATCGTTGTTGACCTTATAGAGCGACCAAGTGACGCCCTTGCGCATCGCGCGATGGCCATCGGCGCCGACGGCGATCACATCGAATGTCGCGATCGCGCCTTCGCCGAGACTGTCGAAATTCTTCTTAACGCCGATCAAGCCGCCCTTCGGCAGGATCGGCAGCGTGAGTACGCGCTCGACCGCGCGGCCTCCCGGCTCTCCGGCGCGCAGAATGATCTTGGCTTCGAGCGGCCGCGAGGCGGTAACGTCGGGGATAGGCACGGATAATTTGGCATTGCCCTTGGCGTCCGTCGTCGCCGGCGCTTCGATGTCGGTGTTCACATTCTCGAAGGTCTCGTCGGCAAGCCCGACCTCATAGCCTTTCAAGGCTGCCAGTCCCGACGTATCCGTCGCATGAACCTGGACTTCGCCCGAAATTTCGAGATTGGCGCCAGGCGCTCCATAGAGATACCGCGTCTGCGCCGCGATCTCGACCGGCTCGTTCGCGCGCACGGCATCGGCCTGCGCGGTCACCGTGAAATCGAGACGTTCCGGCACATAATCTTCGACAAGGAAGCTCGCCTCGCCGATCGCCTGTTGCTTCGGATCGGCATAGACCGAAATATGCCAGGTGCCGGTCGAGGCATCGGATAAAAGCGGCAGCGCATAGCTCCGGCCGCCCGCGCCCTGATCCTCGATCTGCGTGCGCTTATATTCGACGCCATCCGGCCGCTTGACGACAAAGGTCAAGGGCAGGCCGGTCGCGGCGACGCCTTTGGCGTCGCGCAGCAGCATGGTGGTGTAGACCGTTTCGCCGGCGCGATAGACGCCGCGCTCGGTGAAGACTTCTGCGTCGAGCGCGCTTGGCGTGACGCGGCCCTTGACGCCGCGATCGGTCAGATCGAATGGCGTCTGGCCGAGATCGAGAAAGCCGTAATCGCCCTTGCCGTCTTGCGCGACGATGAGGTTCGGCGCAAGCCCGCCAGTGCCGCGCGAGAGACCCGGATCGAAGCGCACATGGCCGTCGCCGCCGGTCGATTTGGTGGCGAGCACTTCATTGTTGCGGGCGATCAGCCGCAATTCGATTTGATCGACCGGCGCCGCGCTCGCAAGCGAACGCACGAAGACATGCACGCCATCCGTACCGCTGAAAGCGGTCAGGCCGAGATCCGAGACGACGAACCATTGCGTCGCGGTGGATCCGCCGCCGACATCGTCGTCGTCGCTGGCGATCGGCTGCCCGTCGGCGGGCTTGGCGACCATGATATAAATGCCGGGTTCGAGCTTGCCGACGGCTTCGAGCACGGGGAAGGCCGTCGTTATATCCTGGTTCAGCGTCGATTTCGTATCGAGCGTGCCTGACCAGATCTTGACGCCGTCCTCGGTGATGTAGTGCTTAATGCGGTAAGACGACATTTGCGTGAGGAAATCGTCGGAGCGGACCGTCGGCAAGAGATTGCGGTCGCCGACGCGCAGCACGTCGACCTGCACCTTTTGCGTATTGACGGAGACGATGGGAATGCCTTCCTGGCCGATACGCGGCAGCACATAATTCTTGCCGGTAAAATGAACCTGCGACGAACGATCCCGCACGTAAATTTCATAATCCGCCGATTTCAGAAGATTTTCGTTGACGGCGGAGGGCAGGCCCTGGCGCAGCACGACGGCATAATGCTCGCCATGTTTCAGGCCTTCGACGCAAAGCTGCTGATCTTCGGTCGTGATCGCTGCGTTGGACGCGCCGGAAACCGCGATATAGGGCGCGAAATCAACCTTGCCGCTCGCCAAAGGATCGGAGAACTGGAAGCACGCGCGGGGCGCGGCGGATTCATTGTCGACCTTGTAGTTGAGAATCCGGAAGCCCCATTTTGCACGCTCGTCTTCGTAAGTCTTGCGTACGCCAGGCAATTCCACGAGGTCGAGGCTGGCGTGATAGGCGTTCAGCGATGGCCGCCACATTTCGCGCCGGGCATAGACCTCGCCAAGCCAGGCGAGCGCCGTTGCCTCGTCCTGTTTCGTTGCGGCGCGCTGATAGGCGATATAGGCCGCCGTGGTCGCATTCAGGCTCCAGGCGTAGGATGTGTTCATCCCAAGGAGCTCATGCGAATAGACGAGCCAGGCCTGCCCATCCTTGATGTTGGGCGCGAGGATCGCCGCGTAGATTTTGCTTGTAGCCATCCAATCCCTGCGGGCGGCGGCAAGTTGCGCATCCCGGTGTAACTGATCGGGTGTCCTCACAGCGAGGGGGGCGGCTTCCTTCTTGATCTGATCCTCAAGCCGGATCGCGTCGCTGGCGAGATCGTCGTTGGTGAAGGCCTTTTGCGCCAGCGCACTGTTTGGAAAAAAGGACGCGCTGGAAAAACAGGCTAGCGCAAACATCACATAAATAAAGATCAGCTTGCGCATCATCCTCTCCTCGTGGCAATTATTACGGCCAATTATGCGCGGCAACGTGATTAAGCAATCGATCCGACTATCATCCTGCAAATTACGTCCGCTCTGTGTCATCATGCACGTTGCGGTGACAATAGTTTCGTCAAAATAGATCATTTTCTAATAAAGCGCGGGATCGCATCCATGCGCTTGGAGATTGGGCATGGCTTTGCGCTTAAAATTGTTTCGATCGGTCCTGATGGTGAGCCTTTGCGCCAGCGCCCTCGCGGGGATGGCGCCAGCCTATGCACAGACGGCAGCGCCGGTTCCAGCGGCTCCTCCCGTCGATCCGGCACAGGAGGCGGCTAAGCGTGCGTTTGAGGCTTTGCCCGAGGCCGATCGCGTGGCGATCCAGGACGGATTGATCTGGACGGGCGATTACAAGGGCGTCGCCGACGGCAAATTCGGCAAAGGCACGCGCGACGCGATCACAGCTTTCGCCGCCCGCAACAGGTTTCCGGCGGATGGCACGTTGGACGCCAAAGGGCAGGCCGCGCTCGCAGCCGCCGCCACGAAGGCGAAGGACGCGGTGAATTTCAGCGTCAAAGCGGATGAACGCTCAGGCGTTCGCATCGGTCTGCCGCTGAAACTTCTGACCAAGGCGAAGCCGCAGGCCTCGGGCACGAGTTACAGCAGTGCCGACGAGAGTTTTTCCGTCGAGACCACGCATATGCCCGGCGCGGCTCCGTTACAGGATAGCTTCAACGCGGCAATCGCCGACGCGCCGGGCCGCAAGGTGACCTATAAAGTGCTGCGGCCGGATTTCTTCGTCGTTACCGGGGATGCGGGCGCCAATACGTTTTACATCCGGATGACGCGGGGCGAGCGCGGCCTCGCGGGGTTCACCATCACCTATCCGATGAGCGCGAAAGCGCGCTTTGACCCGGTCTCGATTGCGATCGCCAATTCTTTCGTGCCTTTCCCGGAAACGGCTGCCCCAGCTCCCGCACCTGCGCCAGCCGCTGCCAATCCGAATGCGAACCCCGCCGCGGCCAATCCTGCCGTGCCCAATGTCGAGAGCACCGCGAAACCCGATTTGACGGCAAGCGGCATCGCCATTGCGCCCGGACTCATTTTGACAAGCCTGCCCAAGATATGCAGCGAGCCGCTGGCCGGCGCAAAAAAGGCCAAAGTCGTGAAGCAGGACGACGCGGACGGCTTGACGCTTCTATCCCTTCCGGATGCTCCGGCGGCGAGCCTTCCCTTGCGCGTCACCGATCCCGCGAGCCCGGCTCAAGTGGCTATTTTGTCTTTCGCGCCACATGCCAATGCTGACGAATTGACTGGAGCCTCGGGGATTCTTCATAAGGCCGAGGCGCCGGGCGGTTGGCGTCTCCTGGCGCCGCTGCAAAGCCCTGTCGCGGGCGCCGCCATATTCGACCGCAGCGGGGCTTTGGCCGGGCTTGTGCCGCTGGAAGCCAGTATGGGCAGGCCCATAGCCGGCGTCTTGCCGCAAATGAACCGCACCGCGCTTCCGGCGTCCAAACTCGCAAGTTTTCTCGGAGATGCGCGGCCAAAGCCGGCGGAGCACGCCGATCCGCGCACCTTGGGCGAAATTGTGGCCATGGGGCGAGCCTCTATGGTCCCTATCTATTGCTCACATTGACCTTCCGCCGGTCAAATTGAGAGCGCTTTTGGATGGAAAAGGCTGTTGCGCCGCAGCGCGATGACAAAATCGAGGCCGGCTCTTGCCCTCGTCACCGTCACGCCGCATAACGCGCCAGAATAGCGGCGGGTGCAACCAATCGGGGGATCGAGTCTTGCCCCTTCTTAAGCGGATGACTTGCAGGATTTGAACTTGACCCGGCTTTCGCGCAAAACCGCAAAACGTGCCTCCATTGAAAACCGCGCCCTGATCGAAGGACATAAGATTGGGGCCGGTCCGGGAACATCCGCATCTCGGCCGGCCGCAACGCTTCAGGACAATCATCCAAAGCCAATATCTCAGGATTTAACGGGCAAAAGGAAGACCGCCACGCGTCGTGAAGGCCTTTTGAAAAAACTTGGCATCGCGCTGAGCCTCGTGATCGCGGCGCTCTCGCTCTTCGTCTTGACGCGTACTCTTGCCGGCGTGGATATCAATGCCTTGCGCGGCGCGATCGCCGCTACGAGCGGCGAGCAGATCACCTATGCCTTTTTGTTGACGGCGCTCTCCTTTCTGGCTTTGACCGGCTATGACGGCTTGGCTCTGCGGCAGTTGCGCCTGCGCGTGCCTTACCCAACGACGGCGCTGGCTTCGTTTACGAGCTATGCCATCTCCTTCACCTTGGGCTTTCCGCTCATCACGGCGGGCACGGTCCGCTATTGGATTTATTCGCAAGCCGGTCTCACCGCGAGCAAGGTCGCGAGCCTCACCGTCATCGCGGGCGTCACCTTCTGGCTCGGCATGGCCTTGGTGATCGGCGTCGCCCTGGCGATAGAAGGGCATACGATCAGCACGCTCAATCATCTCGATCCGACCGCCAACCGGCTGATCGGGTTCTGCGTGATCGCGGCGCTGGTCGCCTATCTCGTTTGGGTGAGCATCGGACACCGCCGCACGCGCATTCAGGGCCTGCGCCTCGAACTGCCGGGCCTTGGCGTCAGTCTCGGCCAGATCGTTTTGGGCGTCATCGATCTCTGTTCGGCGGCGGGCGTGCTCTATGTCTTGCTGCCGTCGCACCGGCTGCTCGATTTTTTCACTTTCGCGGCGACTTATGTCTTTGCCTGCGTTCTCGGCATTGCCAGCAACGCGCCGGGCGGGATCGGGGTTTTCGAGGCGGCCATGATCAAGGTCGTGCCGGTGACGTCGGAAGCTGAGCTTCTCGCTTCGCTGCTTCTCTTCCGGGTGATCTACTATCTCATTCCCTTCGTTCTCGCGCTTGCCTTCATCGGCGCGCATGAAGCATTCCGGCGCTGGAAGAGCCTGCGCGAGGCCATGAGCCGCAGCGACAGCGAGAAATTCGACGACGTCGAATGAAGATGGCTTGATGACAGTTTTATAACGTAAATCACCGGTCCAGATTACGTGGATCGCATTTCTGACACATCGGGTATACTAGAGCGGGATGCGAAAAAGTGGACGCCGGTTTTTCGCTAAAAATCCCGCTCTAAATTATGGAGTCGATCACGTTCGTGATTTTGGATCGAATCGATCCAAAATCATGAACGTGATCTAGGCCCGATGGATCAGAAACGCGATTTCAACACGCTCAAACTGGTCGGCGGTCTCATCGAGGCTCTGCCGGAAGCCGTCCTCGTCATTGCGGCCGACGATCGCGTTCTCTTGTTCAACGATCCGGCGCATACGTTGTTTCCGACGCTGCGCCCCGGCGATCTCTTGGCCCGCAGTCTGCGCTCTCCGGACGTGCTCGATTCACTCGGGCGCGTGCGCTCCACCGGCCGGTCGGAGCGGGTGACATGGCTCGAACGCGTGCCGGTCGAGCGCGTCTTCGAGGTCAATGTCGCACCGCTCGCGGGCGCCGATATCAAGCCGACGCTCGTTCTCACATTGCGCGACTTGAGCGAAACGCGCCGCATCGAACGGATGCGCGCCGATTTCGTCGCCAATGCCAGCCATGAATTGCGCACGCCGCTCGCGTCGCTGCTCGGCTTCGTCGAGACCTTGATGGGGCCGGCGCGGGAAGACGCGCAAGCCCGCACCAAATTTCTGATCATCATGCGCGAGCAGGCGCAGCGCATGTCGCGCCTCGTCGACGATCTTCTCTCGCTTTCGCGGATCGAGCAGAATTTGCATCTGCGGCCGCAGGAGCCGGTCGATCTGACGGCCGTATGCCGCCATATCGTCGATACGCTGGGGCCTTTGGCGCGGGAAAACGAAGTGGCTTTGAAACTGGACTCCACGGGGCCGGTCATCGTCGCGGGCGACCGCGACGAATTGCTGCGCGTCGCGGAAAACCTGGTCGAGAATGCGATCAAATATGGCGCCTCCTATCCGACCAACGTCGATAAGAGCGTCGATATTTCGGTTCTGGCGCCGAAAGGCGAGGGCCTCCTGATGGTCCGCGACCATGGTCCTGGCATCGCGCCTGAACATCTGCCGCGTCTGACGGAGCGCTTCTATCGCGTCGATGCCGGCCAAAGCCGGGCCAAGGGCGGGACGGGTCTCGGCCTTGCCATCGTCAAGCACATTATTGCGCGCCATCGCGGCCGCTTGAACATTGAATCAAAGCTCGGCGAAGGCGCCGTCTTCAGCGTCGCCCTCCCGCTGCATCCGCATTGAGGCCGGGCGAAAGATTCATCGTAACGTCATATAAAAGTAATCTGACTGTCGTCAGATTAGGACAGTCGACAGGACTGCGAGAAACGATCGATCCCAGCTCGGCTGGTCTCGGTCGGGGCGGTTGGAAAAACCGTTCAGTTTTTCCATGACATGTCCTAGGTTCATCACCATATCACCGGAAAGGTCCAGAGTGCGTCTCAAAGCCAAAACCAACGATCGCCTCATCAGGCACGATGATAATCCCACGCAAAGGATGCGGTCATGAATGAGGTCAGCTCTGACTTGACCATGAAGATGTCGATCAAGGATCTCAACTTCTATTACGGCGATACGCTTGCCCTGAAGTCCGTCAACCTGCCGTTCCACGCCCATAAGGTGACGGCTTTGATCGGTCCTTCCGGCTGCGGGAAGTCGACGCTGCTGCGCGTCTTGAACCGGATGTACGATCTCTATCCGAAGCAACGCGCGGAAGGCGAAGTCCTTCTCGATGGCGTGAATATTCTAAAAGCCGATCAGGATCTTAATATGCTGCGGGCGCGGGTCGGCATGGTCTTCCAGAAACCGACGCCATTTCCGATGACGATCTACGACAATATCGCCTTCGGTATCAAACTTTATGAGAAGATACCGAAAACTGAACTCGACGATCGCATCGAGGCGGCGTTGAAGGGCGCCGCTTTATGGGATGAGGTTTCCAACAAGCTTCATACCAGCGGCCTGTCCTTGTCGGGCGGCCAGCAGCAAAGGCTTTGCATCGCGCGCACCATCGCCATTCACCCTGAAGTCATCCTGTTCGACGAACCCTGCTCCGCGCTCGACCCGATATCCACCGCGAAGATCGAAGAGCTGATCGATGAGCTTAAGGAGGATTATACGATCGTCATCGTGACGCATAATATGCAACAGGCGGCGCGAGTCTCCGAATTCACGGCATTCATGTATCTCGGCGAACTGATCGAATATGGCGTCACGTCGCG
>JAATEW010000006.1 GCA_015655535.1 Hyphomicrobiales bacterium
AGTGACTTTGGTGCCGTCGAGGCTGCGATGGAGCGCGGCGGATATGAACCCCGCGGCGTGGCTGACAAAGCCATCCGTGGCGCGCGTCAGCAGATCGACGAGCCGCTGCTGGTCGGCCGGATCGACTGTGAAGACATTTATCAGAGTGACGACGCTGCCCTCACTCGATGTTTGCATCAATGGAATGTCTTGTGTCAGCTCATCACCTGTTAAGGGGCTGGCGGCCGCCATGCCTATGGCCCACGCCGCGCTCGATCTCGTAAAACCTCTTCGGCTTAATAATTGCCGCTTCCGACCAAGGGATGGATGCCGTTGTCGGCGCGGCTACGATGATGCACGGCGGGCGCATGATTGCGCTTCGCGACTTGCACGACGATCGGGTCGGCTTTCGACACCGAAACCGCGCGGGAGCCTATAGCCGGCAGCGCGGAGGCTTCGGCCATTCCAATGACGCAAACGAAAATCACCGCAAGAGCATAGCGCATGGGTCACCTCTTTCGAGCCAGCCGGCTCTGGAGCGGGATGGGGAAAAGTGTGAGCGGTTTTCCGCCCGCATCCCCCTCTAAACAAAAGAATCGATCACGTTCATGATTTTGGAATCCAAAATCATCGTGATCTTGGCATCGGCACCACTTGCTCATTTAGCGCGATTTGGTCCGCCGGGGAGGAGGCGCTCTGCGCATTCGCGCGCCCGATCCTTCGGCGCGAATTCCAGCACCAGCGTCAACAGTCCCGGAAAAACCTGGTCGAGTTCCGGCCGCAGCGACACGAAGCAGCGCGTGCCCTCCTTGCGGTGGCTGGTGACGCCCGCCTCGCGCAGCACTTTCAGATGATGGCTCAAGGTCGAGCTCGCGATGTCGCAGTCGAATGCGCCCGCGCTGTGTTCGCTCTGATCGCTCAGAGCCGCAACAATGGAAAGCCGCACCGGGTCGGCCAGCGCCGCTAGGACCGCTTCGAGCCTGATCTCGTTCACATTCGGGTGATCGAGTTGTTTCATTTGTAATATTACCTATTTCTAACTTCGACGAATATCGAAATAGATGAGTCTCCCACCCAGGCTGTCCAAGATGTTCGGGAAAACCTTTTCCAATGAGGCACCCCGCTTATGCCCACGCTTTTCGATTCCCTTACGGTCGGCGATCTCACCCTTTCCAATCGCATCGTCATGGCCCCGTTGACCCGGACGCGCGCTATCGATCGCCGCATCCCCAATGCGCTGATGCGCGATTATTACGTGCAGCGCGCCTCTGCTGGACTCATTCTCAGCGAAGCGACCTCCGTGACGCCGATGGGCGTCGGCTATCCGGATACCCCCGGCATCTGGTCGCCCGAGCAGATCGTGGGCTGGAAAGAGATCACGGACGGTGTCCGAGCCGCCGGCGGAAAAATGTTCCTGCAACTTTGGCATGTCGGGCGGGTCTCCGATCCGACTTATCTCGACGGTGCGCTGCCGGTCGCGCCCTCCGCCATTGCGCCCGGTGGCCATGTCAGCCTGGTCCGGCCGGAAAAGCCCTATGTGACGCCGCGTGCGCTCGAACTCAACGAGATTCCCGGCATCATCGAGGCCTATCGCAAGGGCGCCGAAAACGCCAAGGCCGCCGGGTTCGACGGCGTCGAGATCCATGGCGCCAATGGCTATCTGCTCGATCAGTTCTTGCAGGATTCCAGCAATAAACGCACCGACATCTACGGCGGCCCGATCGAAAACCGCGCCCGGCTTATGTTGGAGGTGACGGATGCCGTGGTCTCCGTCTGGGGCGCGGGCCGCACCGGCATGCATCTTTCGCCGCGCGGCGACCTGATGAGCATGGGCGACAGCGATCCGGCCAAAACCTTCGGCTATGTCGCCAGCGAACTCGGCAAGCGGAAGATCGCCTTCATCTGCGCCCGCGAACATTTAGGCGACGACCGGCTCGGACCGCAGCTCAAGAAGGCTTTCGGCGGCGTTTATATCACGAATGAAGGTTTCACCAAGGAGACGGCGGAAGAGGTTTTGGCCAAGGGCGAAGCCGATGCCGTCGCCTTCGGCAAGGACTTCATCTCGAACCCGGATCTCGTCGAGCGGTTCAAGGCCAATGCGCCCCTGAACAAATGGAATCCGGCGACCTTCTATGCCTCGGGACCCGAAGGCTACATCGACTATCCGGTGCTCGACCACGCGGCGGCGTGAACCTAAACGCGCATGCCTTCTTCCAATGGGGGAAGGCATGCTTCCAATCCGACGCTGTAGGATCAGTTACCTATTATTCGGACGTCATTGCGAGCGAAGCGAAGCAATGACGGCAGGGCTGCGATTTAATTGAGTCCTGACTCTAAGTCGCGCTCGGTATGCCTGCGAAGCTCTTGGGCGCCGGGCTCAAGGGCGCCGCGCTGCCGTTGTTGATTTGCAGCATGGAGAGGCCGCGTTCGTTTTCGCCATTGGTGCGGAAGCGGAACACGCCGTCGGCGCCATTGAAGCCTTTGTGGTCGGTCAGCACCGATTCCGAAAAGCGCTGTGAGCCTTGCTGGCGCGCCAAGGCGGCGGCGAGCGACACGGCATCATAGGACAGAGTTGCGATCCGGGTCGGGTCGGAACCGAATTTGGCACGATAGCGCGCTGCGAAGGAATTGAACCCATTATTTTCCGGCGCCGCGAACCAGGCCCCTTGCAGCGCAGGCAAGGCCATCACCCGCGCGTCGTTCCAAATGCCGGTCCCGACAAGCTGGACCTTTTTCACATCAACGCCTGCCGAAATCAAAGCCTGCGACATGGCCGGCATGGCATCGGCCTGTTCGGGAATGAAGAGCGCATCGATTTGACCGCCGAGAGCCGCGATCTTCTGAACCGCGGCATTGAGCGTCTGCGCATTATAATGCTCGATCTCCATGACGCGCATCCCGCGCCGCGCCGCTGCCTGCTGGAATTCGGCTTCCGCGACGCGGCCGTAATCATTGTCCGGGATCAGAGCCGCGATCGATTTCTTGCCGCGCGAGGCCGCGAAATCGATCGTCCGATCGACCTGATTTTCGATCAGGAAGGAGAGAAGATAGAGGTTCGGCCCCGCCGCCGAGACATCCGTCGAAAAGGCGATGACAGGCTTGCCCGCGCTACGCGCCACCTGGGCGACCTCGCGCACATTGGGTGCGAAGAGCGGTCCCAGCAATAAGTCCGCGCCGTCGGATATGGCCGCCTGTGCCGCCGCCCGCGCGCCGTCCGGCGTCGAATGATCGTCCTTGATCAAAAGCGTCAGATCGTTGTTGCCGGCCTCGCCCATGGCGAGTTCCGCCGCGTTGCGCAGCGAGGTGCCGACGACGCTCGGGCCGGAGGACTGGGTCAAAGGAATGATCAAGGCGACTTTGACCGGACCCATTCCAATCGTGTCCGGCCCGCCGCTGCCGGGCAAAGGCTGCGATTCGACCTTGGTCGTCGGCGCCGAGAGCGAAAAATCGCCGGCCTGATTGCCGCCCCCGCCGCCGGTCGGCAGGCACGCGGCCAGCATCAAGGCGGCGCCCGTCATTGCCGCCGCGGCCGAAAGCCGCCGAAAAATCGGGGGGAAAACGGAAGGTCTGAACCCGCCCCGCGGAAAACCCTTCATGAAATTCTTTCTATATGCCGATGGAGACGCCCTTCCACCGCATCCGATGCGAGACCCCTGGCCAATGTCAATCTTTCGAATCCGGCCCGTGCCTTCTCACTATCGCGATCAAATCGGGCAAGTTCTTGCTGAAACCTGTCGGGTCCGCTCTTTTGCTAGGCCATAGTATCGCGCCGCTGCCGGCCGAAAGTAAATTACACCGGTTTCCACCGAATCTTTCAGAAGGGGACTATTTGGTCCCCCCAGCATTTATGGTGACCTGCGCGGGGCGGAATGAAAATCCCTCAGTTGATTTCTCCTCAGAACGTTCTATAAATAGAACGAATGGATGATTTATCGAACACGCCCATCGAACAATAGTCGTTGACACCCACCCTTCGTCGCGGGAGCGGGATTTGGCCCAGGGCAATCGTCTTTTCACCTCAATCGAGCCGAGGCAGAGATCCCCGGAGACGCCCGGATTTACCGCCTTCGGGCTCCGCGCCGAGGCTGAACCGCTTCAGCCCGGCCTGCATGTGGTTGCGACCCCCATCGGCAATCTCGGCGATATTTCCTTCCGCGCGCTCGCCACTTTGGCCGCCGCCGACGCGGTGATCGCCGAAGATACGCGGGTGACGAAAACCCTTCTCGCGCATTACGGGATTTCGACCCCGCTCGTCGCCTATCATGAGCACAACGCCGCGGTGATGCGGCCGCATCTCCTTGCCCGCCTCGCAGAAGGGGCGGCTTTGGCGCTCGTGTCGGATGCCGGCACGCCGCTCGTCTCCGATCCGGGCTTCAAGCTCGTGACCGAGGCTGTCGCCGCTCATATAGCGGTGACGTCGATCCCCGGCGCCTCGGCCGTGCTCGCCGCGCTTGTCGTCGCGGGCCTGCCGACCGACCGCTTCTTTTTCGAAGGCTTTCTGCCGGTGAAAAGTGCCGGGCGGCGCCAGCGCATCGCCGAACTCGCAGCCATCCCCGGCACCCTCGTCTTTTTCGAGTCGCCCCGCCGTGTCGCCGAATGTCTGGCCGACCTCGCCGCCGTTCTTGGCGAGCGGGAAGCGGCACTCGCCCGCGAACTGACAAAACATTACGAGACGGTCCGGCGCGGCAAGCTTGGCGAACTCGCAGAAGCGCTCGCGGCCGAGCCAGTGCCGAAAGGCGAGATCGTGCTTCTCGTCGGGCCGCCGCTGGCCGATGCTCTGGAGTTGCTTCAAAGCAATCTCGATGATCTGATCGGCAAGGCTCTCGAAACGCATTCGGTCAAAGATGCCGCCGCCCTTGTCTCCGCCGAAACGGGTCAGCCCCGCCGCAAAGTCTATGCGCGCGCGCTCGAACTCAACGCCCGCGAAAAGTGAAACCCAAAGGTCGAAGCGCTTCGCCGCGCTGAAATCCGGCTTTCGGGCCGAACGGATCGCCGCTCTGGCGCTGCGGCTGAAGGGCTATCATATCCTCGACATGCGCTTTCTCGCTAAAACCGGGGAAATTGACATCATTGCGCAACGTGGAACGACCATCGCTTTTGTCGAAGTGAAAAGCAGGTCGGATTGGCTCGCGGCCATGGCGGCGATCGATCCGGCAAAACAAAGGCGCATGTCCCGCGCGGTGCGATTTTGGCTCGCAAAGCATCCTTGGGCGGCGCGATTGACGCT
Source organism: Hyphomicrobiales bacterium (assembly GCA_015655535.1). GTDB lineage: Bacteria > Pseudomonadota > Alphaproteobacteria > Rhizobiales > Beijerinckiaceae > Methyloferula. The sequence continues at coordinate 5,207 of JAATEW010000006.1, forward strand.
GCGCGGCGATGCCATCTATGTCGTGCCCTGGCGCTGGCCCCGTCATATCGTTGCCGCACTTCCTTTGGATTTGGAGTAAGCCATATTGATCCGGCGTGTTTGAGCCGATCCTCTTGGAAAAATTTTTGGTAAATGGACGTTATCGATAAAAAAGAGCCACGCGACGTCAGGCTGGCCACGGGTTCCGCTCCGGCGGGCCGCGGGATCGAGGCCGATCTCATCGCCGTGCTCGTCGCCGTGACCGCCGGCGAGCCGAGGGTTTTGACGATCCAAGACTCGCGCGCTTTGCCGTCCGGCCCTTTCGAGATGTCGCATCGGTCGCTGCAGTCGGGCCTACGCGCCTGGGTCGAACGCCAGACCCACCACCCCCTCGGCTATGTCGAACAGCTTTATACATTCGCCGATCGCGACCGTGCCGGGAGCGGCCCCCCCGCCATCTCGATCTCTTATCTCGGCCTCACGCATGAGTTGCCGGCCCAAGGCGAATATGAAGCGAGCTGGCGCAGCTGGTACGCTTATTTCCCCTGGGAAGACCACCGCATCGGCACGCCGGCCATCCTCGAAACCTATCTTTTGCCGAAATTGAAGGCTTGGGCGCAGAACGCGCCGGATCAAGCGCTACAGCTTGCCCGCCAGCAGCGGATCGCGATCACCTTTGGCGCCGACGGGCGCAAATGGAACGAGGAACTGGTGCTGCAACGCTACGAGCTTCTGTACGAGGCGGGCCTCATTCCAGAAGCGTCGCATTCGGCCGCGACGCCGGTGCCGGGACAGGCGATGATCCTCGATCACCGGCGCATTCTCGCAACCGGCATTGCGAGGCTGCGCGCCAAGATCAAATATCATCCGGTGGTCTTCGAGCTCATGCCCGAGACCTTCACGCTTCTGCAATTGCAGCGTTGCGTCGAGGCTTTGGCCGGCCGGCTCGTGCATAAGCAGAATTTCAGACGGCTGATCGAGCAGCAGGAACTCGTCGAAGAGACCGGCGAAATGAGCCAGGACACGGGCGGACGGCCGGCCAAGCTCTTCCGTTTCCGACGCGAGGTTTTGGCCGAGCGGGCCGTGGTCGGCACCAAGCTCCCACTTTCGCGCACTTGACAAAACTTATGCTCAACCCCAGCATATACTCCAATAATGCTCAAAGGGAGTATATGCTATGGACGCGAC
>JAATEW010000225.1 GCA_015655535.1 Hyphomicrobiales bacterium
CTCCGGCGCCGGAGCGACGCTCACCGTCTCGACCGCATATCCGCTGCTATAGCCGCCGCCGTATCCGCCACCATATCCGCCGCCATAAACCGGGCCGCAGCCGAAGTGATGGCAATGCCCGAACGGGCGGGGAAAATGATGCGGGAACGGATGATGGAAGCCCGGATCGTGAAAACCGGCGAAATGGTTCGGATGGCCAAAGCCGCCACCGAAGCCATGGTGGAACCCGCGAAAGCCACCGCTGTGGAACCCGCCGAAGCCGTGACCACCACCGAAGCCGCCGCCGTGGAAGCCACCAAAGCCGCCATGAAAACCGAAGGCCGAAGCCGTGTTGGGCGACAAGACCGTCGCGAGGGCCGATGCGCCAATGGCAGCGGCAAGCATGAGTTTACGATAGGATTTGAAGGAGAAAGATTGCATAGCCATTGTCGTCGTCCTCTGGTCGAGGCAGCCCATCGCTGCCGTGCTGACCATTGGTCGCCTTCAACGCCAATCCCGTTCATTCATCCGCGTGCGCTGACGCACATCAGCATCCTGAGCGAACGATGGCGGCTTGCCGTCTCACCTACATGTGCGAGACGAAAAACGGTCGACATTCGCGTAGAACGGATCGCAGCGCATACGATCCATAAGGAACCAGCATGCGCTCAGGAGAACGAAAACGACGAGCGCCCCGACAATGAAGGCGAGCGAGCCCTGATAGTCGGCACGCGCCTGATAGGCCTTTTCCATGCGCGCTTGGAGAATTCGCCTTTGATCCGATTCAATGGCGGCCTCGACCTCTCTCCGCCGCGCCGCCCAGCGCTGCGCGCTCGAAGAGGCTTTGGCCGCCGCATCCTTTTCTCGCGCCTCTTCGGTCATCTGATCGCTTCCGCAGCGAAGGTTTCTCATAACCGCCTCGCATAGGATATGGCTGCCAGCGGGCAAAAGTATAAGACCCGTCGATCTCCCGATAAAAGAGCTTATGAATCAATAGACTACATGAAATTGGTGCGGACGGGGGGACTCGAACCCCCACGGGCTTTCGCCCTACGGATTTTCTTACCGCTACGGCTTTCGCCGCCGCCGTGTCCGACGTTCGTGGTCTGGACTATCCCTTCACCTTAGCCGCCCGGACCGGGCATGAGGACAAAGCGAATTGCTTCGATATGGCCTCAAACCTTAGGTGCTGCCCGTCTAGTCTCTACACCTTCCCTTTCGGGCTTGGCTCGGGATTGCCATGTGAAAGGGTTCCCCGAATTTGGGCAGTTCTACTTCCCCGGTTTCCCGCGGGAGCACTCAAATATTTAAGTCCGTTGCGTCTACCGATTTCGCCACGCCCGCTTATCCGGCCGATTTTTAATGGCGGCCGCGATCCGCGTGATATAGCGGCAAGCCTTCCCTGAGCCAAGCCTGCATCGGACCGGACCGGAAACCTCAGGAAACCGGCGTGTCCGGCTGCCAAGAATAGGCGTTGCGTGACGCCGCCTGCCCCTCAGGCTCGGAGGGAGCCATGGACAGATCAGAGACATGCGCCGTCACGGCCATGGCGATGTCGCGGCCGGCGTCGTGCCACGTCCGCAAGGGAGCCGATTTGATCTTGCTCTCATAAGCGGCGCGGATGGCCGGATTGAGCAGCGTTCTTATGGCCGCTTCCATCTCGTCCGGCTGCGCCGGATCGAAATAGACGCAGAGATCCTGCCCGACCTCGGGAATGGATGTCGTCTTCGATGCCGCGCAGGCCTTGCCGAACCACAGGCTTTCGCCGACCGGCAATCCCCAGCCTTCCGCGAGACTGGGAAAGACCGTGAAATCGCAGGACGCGTAAAGCCACTGCAATTCCTCGTCGCTTGGACCCTCGACGAAAAGGATGGGCTCGCGGCGCTGCGTCCGGTCGCGTTCATTGGCCGCGTCGAGAAGTCTGATCACTTCTTTGGCTTTCCAACCTCTCTTGCCGGCGATCACAAGGAGAGGCAGCGCGTCGCCCTGGTCCTTTGCAAGCCGGTTCCAAACCTCAATCAGACGCAGATGATTTTTCCGCACTTCGACCGTGCCGACATAGAGCACGAAATTGCGGCCATGGATCAAGCTCTGGAGGCGCTCGCTCAAAGCCTTCGGCGGCTGATTTCTGTTCACGCCGGGAAATTCATGCGCCAAAGACACGACCTCGACCGAGATCGGCATTTTCGCGCGCGGAATAATTTGTATCGCACGGGGAAGTTCGCTTTGCGTCGATCGCGCTCCGATGATCACATGGATCGGCAACCGCAGGATCGGAGCGAAAAAACGGTCCGAATGTTTGATCATGAGATCGGGATGGGTGATCGGCAAAACATCATGCAGGAGAACGACGAGTTTGATGCCTTTGCGGGCCGCGGCACGGTAAAAACGCATGATGTGGGAATCGAGCCAATAGGCGCCCGGTATAAAGAGCGTATCGCCAGGTCTCAGATTCGGAAGGCTGTCCCACGGATGACCGGTCACTCTCTCGACCAGACTCCCCAGGATATTTCGTAACGTATAAAGCGCCTTCCGCGGCGCCAAATAGGTGCATTGACCCGCCAGCTCGCGCAAAAGCTCATCCGGCGAGCCGATCTTGTTGCGGATGATCCAATCCACTTCCGGGGAGTCGAAGCCGAAAGAATTCACCAGCGCAAAATCGAAATTGTTTTCAATCATGAACTGTAGAAATGAGATCTCTACACGTTGAATACCCGTTATCCGGCGATTGCTAATCGCGTAAATCAATAGGTCTGAAATATCGATAAAGAGTTTTCTCATATCCCGCCGGCGCATAATTCCGAGTTACGAACTATATTACATGTTGTTGTTGACACATTCATTGAGGACGCATGCCCCGCCGATCCTCTCCAAAAACGTGCATAAAGATCCCGCACTACCAGAAATCAACCAGACGGAAGCCGCAAGATCGAAATCGTAGACGCCAAAAGCGCGATGAGCAAAAATGCGAGTGATTTTGCGCCCGCGTCCCGCTCTAAATTATTGAATCGATCACGTTTTATGATTTTTGGACGCTCAATCCAGAGTCATCGTGATCCAATCACTGAGTTTGAAAAAGTGGCATATTTTCAACAGCGCACATCCGAAATGCCGGTAACTGATGCCGCGCGAAGGTGAATTGGCGCTTCGCATAGCGCTGTGTGTCCAAGATCCCGGACGCCGCGGCGGTTGCAAGATCGATCTCGCTGCGAAGATAGCGCAAAAGATGCGGAACGCCATGCGCCCGCATCACAGGCAGGGCCGGGTCGAGAGACCGTGCCGCCAGACGCTCGACTTCCTCCAGCGCCCCATGTTTCAGCATCAGCTCGAACCTCGTTTCGATCCGCTTGCGCAAAAGACCGCGATCCGGTGCGAGAAACAGAGCTTCGCATCTGCCTATATCGACAAATGGCGCGGCTTTTTGATGTTGAAACGAGGCCAGACTTTGGCCGGTCGCGGCGAAGACTTCGAGCGCCCGCAAAAGCCGTTGCGGATCGGTCGGGCGCAGCCGCGCCGCCATGACGGGATCGCAAGCCATGAGCCGCGCATGCAAAAGCGCGGGGTCCAAGCCTTCCGCCTCGGCGCGTACCTTCAGGCGGACAGCTTGCGGCACGCGCGGAATGTCTGACAATCCTTGAGTCAATGCTTTGAAATAAAGCCCCGTCCCGCCGACAAAGATCGGCAGACGCCCGCTGTCTCGAATGGCCGGCAGAACGCGCGCGACATCTTCCAGCCAATGGCCGACCGAATAATTGACGGCGCCATCGACATGACCGAACAAAAAATGCGGGACTTGGCTCTCTTCGTCTTGCGTTGGCCGCGCGCTCAGCACATGCAGATCGCGATAGACTTGCATCGAATCCGTATTGATGAGCGCGCCACTGTGGCGAAGCGCGAGGTCGAGCGCGAAAGCCGATTTGCCGCTCGCCGTCGGCCCCGCGATGAGAACGGCCTCCACGCCCTGTAAAGACCTCTTGCTTGCCGTTTGATCGGGCATGGTGAAAGCCGCTTTTATGGACATCGATCGAAGCCGCACCTGGAAATGACCGCCTCATGAACTTCATCCGAAGGCCTTGCGGTAATAGACTCCATTCGAAATCAAATATTTAGAGAAAATCGCCAAGAACGGCATGGCGAAAATCGACCGATGTGTTATAGTTTCTTTATGATGAAAGCACTCGAATTGGCGATCACGAAGGCTTCGAGTCTCTCCGAAGCGGCTCAAGAGCAGTTGGGCCGCGAATTATTGGAGCGTATTGAAACGCTGGAGCAATTGCGCGCCGAAGTCGCGCTCGGCCTCAGCGAGCTTGACGCGGGGCGCGGCGAAGAGCTCGATATAGGGGACGTCATCCGGCAAGCCCGCGAAGAGCATGCCAAAAAAGCTTAGGGCGTTATTTGGGCGCCGAGAGCAAAGCGAGATCTCCACGAAGTTTGGCGTTACTACGCACGCGTGGCCTCGGAGGAAATTGCAGATAAACTTCTCTATGAAATCGCACAAGCCGGCGAAGCCCTTTTGGAGCGGGCCTTCATGTCGCGGACGCGTGAAGAGGTCATGCCCGGCTTGAGATCCGTTCTCGTTCACCCATACAGCATCTTCTATCGCATCAGCGATGATATTGTCGAAGTCATTCGTGTGCTTCATGAGCGGCGAGATTTTGCCTCCGCGCTCTCCAAGAAGGAACCTTGAAAAGCAGCCGCTAGCGAACGGGCGACTTGAGAGATCCAACTATTCAATGCAATGGTCATAGACGCGGCATTTGTGGCGGCAACCTCGGATCGGCGCTTCATGGCCCTCTTCAAAAACCTGATCACCGACGTTCCCGGCCTTTCCGTCGGCCATGCGCAGGACGAAAAACTCGCCTCGGGCGTGACCGCCCTTATTTTCGATGAGCCCGCCGTTGCCTCGGTCGCGACGCATGGCGGCGCGCCGGGGCTGCGCGACACGGCGGCGCTCGAACCCGAAATGACGGTCGACCGGATCGACGCCATCGTGCTTTCCGGCGGCTCGGCCTATGGTCTCGACGCCATGGGCGGGACCCTGGCCTTTTTGCGCAAGCAAGGCCGCGGCTTTCAGGTTCGCGATATTCGCGTACCGATCGTGCCCGGCGCCATTCTCTTCGATCTTTTGAATGGCGGCGACAAGGCCTGGGGCGAGGTGCCCGTCTATTGGCAGCTTGGTTTCGAAGCTGCGGCCTCGGCGGGCTCGCAGTTCAGGCTCGGCACCATCGGCGCCGGTTTCGGCGCGACGACCGTTAATCTTAAAGGCGGAATTGGCTCGGCAAGTGCTGAAACCTCCGCCGGCTATCGCATCGGCGCCCTCGTCGCGGTCAAAGCCGTCGGCCAGGCCACGATCGGCGGCGCCCCGCATTTCTGGGCCGCGCCCTACGAGCAAAATGGCGAATTCGGCGGCCTCGGCTGGCCCGCCGCCTGGCCGCCGGAGGCTCTTGCCATGCGCATCAAGGGCGATGCGCTCGAAAATACCACGATCGCCATCGTCGCGACCGATGCGCTTTTGACCAAATCCGAGGCCAAACGGCTGGCCATCATGGCGCAGGATGGCCTAGCCCTGGCTTTGCGGCCCGCCCATGCCGGGATGGACGGCGATACGGTCTTCGCCGCGGCGACCGGCCGCGCCGCAACACGCCCAAGCTTGCGCGATCAGACGGAAATCGGGCTTTTAGCGTCCAATTGCCTCGCCCGGGCGATAGGGCGCGCCATTTTCGAGGCGGAGCCGCTGCCTTTTAAAGACGCCCTGCCCTCCTGGCACGGGAAGTTTAGCAAAAGCTGAGCTTCCAATCACTTCCTCCGTCGCCTAGATCTCAACCCATGAATACAGTCACTTCGCTCAATCAAGGCAGTTTGACCGCCCATAAGACCACGGCGCGGGCGCTGCTCCTCGGCGACCGGATCGATACGGCCGGGCTCGAGCGCTCCGACATGATCTCCTCCAATCCGCTGGCCTTTCAGGCCGGCGCGCGGGGCTTTGTCGCGCTCTACCGCTTCGGCGTCGCCGTGATGATCGGCCTGTCGCCGCTCGAAGAAGACGACGTGTTGCAGGCTGTCAAAGTCCGGGTCTCCGGCCCGCATGAACATGTCGATGATGAAATGGCCGTCCTCGAAATCTCCGCTGAGCCGGACGACAAGGTGACGCCCGGCGGCGCGATCGCGATGAAGGATCTGTCGTCCGAGCGCCTGCTTGTGCTTGCCGACGCGCTCGCCAAAAGCGTCTCGCTCGGGCGCGATGAACGCGAGGTGAATGCCGTCTTCGATATTATCGAGCCTTTCGCGGCGCAGCTCGCGGCGACCGGGAGGCCACCTTGGAAACGGCGCTTCATGCTGCGGCTGATCGGCCAGACGCTGCTCGTCCAGCACCGGGTTTCGGGCCGCGTTGCGGTCGAGGAGAAACCCGATGTTTTGTGGGATCGTCCCGATCTCGAACGGCTCTATGCGCGCCTCGAAGACGAATATGAATTGAAGGAACGCGCTCAGACCTTGAAGAACAAGCTCGACGTCATCGGAGAGACCGCGCGCGCGCTCAACGACATGATCGACGCCGACCGCGCGACGCGGCTTGAAATCATCATCGTCATTCTGATCGCCGCGGAGATTTTGCTGTCGATCGGCCAAATGATGTGGCACCGATGAGGCAGAGCACCGGAGCGGAAATCAGTTTGAGTATTGGGAACTTGAATGCCTATAAAATTCAATGCTGTCTTCGCACAATTCGATATTAAACCTGAGCAAGTGCGTCTCTTAAGGCATCAAGATAGTCGATCCGCAAGGGGCCGAACGCCTTATGAGCTTTGGCGAGACGATCGGCCCGCGTTCGAATTTTATCAGGCCGGTCAAAGCCCAAAAAATTTCTCTGGTCTGAAAGCTGATTATTGGGCCTCCTTTGTAGTAACACCTAGGGGTGAAACCTTATTGGCAGGGTTCTACAAAAGCTCATATCAGGGTCGGAATAAAGAGCCACGACCTTGGCCTCATACGGAAGGTTTCGATGCCCCTGAAACGTGTGATGTCTATGAACTAATTTTGGATGAACATCTGAGTGATCTTTCGGGCCGTCTGGTGATTGATTGGGGTGAGGGTTTAAGGACATGGATTCAGCGGGCGGATAATCAAAATAAGCCGGTTCTTGAAATTCGACGTTCTTTCAAAGAACCCGAATTTCCTGGTTTCACTCACTTCCTAAAATCCCTGTCAGAGTTAGAAAGTCTACCCACGGATTGGATCACCGCGCTCCATTCGTCACGCGGAGTATATCTTCTAACTTGTCCTAAAACTAAAGAGCAGTATGTCGGATCCGCAACTGGGGCAGATGGTTTTTATGGACGTTGGCTTAGTTACACCAGAGATGGACACGGCGGCAATATAGGCCTCAAAAGCCGTGATCCTAGCGAATACCAAGTCTCCATCCGTGAAGTCGCTGGGTCAGCAGCAACGATGCAAAACATCATTGCAATGGAAACTCTTTGGAAGCAAAAGCTCCAAAGTCGAGAAATGGGCTTAAACCGGAATTGATCTCTGAAATTTGACCTTCGTGGACTTCTCGCCCTCAAAGCCTGAAACCAAAGGCATCATGATCCCTCGATATTCCTGCCCTGACATGGTCGCCATCGGGGAA
>JAATEW010000187.1 GCA_015655535.1 Hyphomicrobiales bacterium
CCGGCGAAATGTGGCAGGTCGAGCCGCTCCTGAAGGAGATCGGCTTCCGCATTCTGTCATGCATTTCGGGCGACGCCAAATATCACGAGGTCGCGCGGTCGCACCGTGCTCGCGCCACGATGATGGTCTGCTCGAAGGCGATGATCAACATCACCCGCAAGCTCGAAGACCTCTACAGCATCCCGTATTTCGAAGGTTCGTTCTACGGCATCGGCGACATGAGCGACTCGATCCGCCAGCTTGCGCAGCTCTGCATCGACCGCGGCGCGCCGCAGGAATTCATGGATCGGTGCGAAGCCGTGATCGAGCGCGAAGAGAAGCTGGCCTGGGACGAAATCATGTCCTATCTGCCGCGTCTCAAGGGCAAGAAGGTTCTGCTCATCACCGGCGGCGTCAAGTCCTGGTCGGTCGTCGCGGCGCTGCAGGAAGTCGGCATGGAAATCGTCGGCACCTCGGTCAAGAAATCGACCAAGGAAGATAAAGAGCGCATCAAGGAATTGATGGGCGAAGACGCGCATGCCTTCGACGACATGTCGCCGCGCGAAATGTACAAGATGCTGAAGGAAGCGCGCGCCGACATCATGCTGTCGGGCGGCCGTTCGCAGTTCATCGCGCTCAAGGCCAATATGCCCTGGCTCGATATCAACCAGGAGCGTCACCACGCCTATTCGGGCTATAAGGGCATGGTCGATCTCGTCAAGGAAATCGACAAGGCGCTCTATAATCCGATCTGGGAGCAGGTGCGGACCATCGCGCCTTGGCAGAACGCGGCCGACAGCTGGCAAGCGAAGGCCGATGCCGAAGCCGCTCGCGAGGCAGCCGAGCTCGCCGCCGATCCGGCGAAGGCCGAGGCCAAGCGCCGTTCGAAAAAGATCTGCAAGTGCAAGACGGTCGATCTTGGAACGATCGAGGATGCGATCCGCGCTGGTTCGTTGACGACCATGGAACAGGTCGTTGATATCACCCACGCGGGTTCTGGCTGCACAAGCTGCCGCGGCACGATCAGTGGCATCGTCGCCGACTTGTCGGGCGCACCGGAGGTGATTTTGACGCTGGAAGAGCGTCGGGCGGTCAAGGTCTGCAATTGCAAGGACGTCACGCGCGGCATGATCGAAGACGCCGTCCATGCCAAAGGCCTGACGACGGTGGCGGAAGTGACCGAAGCTACCGAAGCGGGCGGCGGCTGCGAGAGCTGCTGCGACACGATCGACGACATCTTGTCGGAAATCGTTGCCCCCATCGCCGTCGCAGCCGAGTGAGGTGATCCCATGGCAGTCATCGAGATCGGCAAGAAGGCCTGCACCGTCAATCCCTTGAAGATGAGCCAGCCGGTTGGCGGCGCGCTCGCCTTCATGGGGATCAGGGACAGCATGCCACTTTTCCACGGCTCGCAAGGCTGCACGTCCTTCGGGCTCGTGCTCTTCGTGCGCCATTTCAAGGAAGCCATCCCGCTCCAGACGACGGCGATGAGCGAAGTGGCGACGGTGCTCGGCGGCTACGAAAACGTCGAGCAGGCGATCGTCAATATTTCGACGAAACAAAAGGCCCGTTTGATCGGTATCTGCTCGACCGGCGTGACGGAAACCAAAGGCGACGACGTCGACGCCTATATTTCGCTCGTGCGCCAGCAGCACCCGGAACTGGATGACGTCGCGCTCGTCTACGTCTCGACGCCCGACTTCAAGGATGCCTTCCAGGACGGTTGGGAAAAGACCGTCGCGAAAATCATCGATAAGCTCGTGAAAGCGCCCGAGCCAGACGTCGTTCGCGATCCGAAGAAGCTCGTCGTGCTGCCCGGCTCTCAATATACGCCGGGCGATCTCGACGAATTGCGCGACATTATCGAGGGCTTCGGGTTCGAGCCTCTATTCCTGCCGGATCTCGCCGCCTCGCTCGACGGCCATATCCCGGACGATTTCACGCCGACGTCGCTCGGCGGGATCTCGCTTGAGCAAATCGCCGATCTTGGCAATGCCTCTCATTGCGTCGCGCTTGGCTCGCATATGAAATTGGCGGCGGAAACTCTGGAGAAGAAGACCGGCGTTCCTTTCAAGCTCTTCGAACGGATGATCGGCCTTTTGCCGACCGACGCCTTCATCGCGCATATGATGGAGATCAGCGGCCGCGAAGTGCCGGTGCGGATCAAGCGTCAGCGCAGCCAGCTCGTCGACGCAATGCTCGACGGGCATTTCCATACCGGCGGCAAGAAGATCGCCATGGGGCTTGAGCCGGACTTCTTCTACGACCTGTCGAGCTTCCTTGTCGAAATGGGCTGCCATATCACCGCGGCTGTCTCGACCAATAATTCGCCGATCCTGGAAAAGGTTCAGTGCGAATCCGTGTTGATCGGCGATCTGGAGGATCTCGAAAGGCTGGCGCCCGGCTGTGATCTGATCATCACCCATGCGCATGGCCGTCAGGCATCAGAACGCCTGCATATCCCGCTCTTCCGCATGGGCCTGCCGATCTTCGACCGGCTCGGTGCCGGTCACATCACCGCGGTCGGCTATCGCGGCGCGCGTGATCTGATCTTCGACATCGCCAATATGCTGTTTTCGAGCGGCCATGCGATCAAGCCGGACACATGGTATCCTGAATTGGTCGGCGCCCAAGGTCATGGCGACGCTCACGGCGATCCGGCGCCGCACACCACCCACTGAGGCAAATGATGACTGCGCAACAGATAAAAACGGAGGCTGCATGAAAGTAGCATTTGCCACCCAGGATCTCGAAAGAGTGGACGCACATTTCGGCTGGGCGAAAAACCTGATGCTGTATGACGTGCAGCCCGACGGCTATCAATTCCTGGAGACGATCGAATTCAACGGCGATCTCCAGGAGGACGGCAACGAGGACAAGCTCGAGCCGAAGATCAACGCGGTGAAGGATTGCGCGATTCTCTATGTCGCGGCGATCGGCGGTTCGGGCGCGGCCCGCGTCGTTGCGAATAACATCTTTCCGATGAAGGTGAAGGAGCCGGAACCGATTGCCGAGCTTCTCGTCAAGTTGCAAGATGTGTTGAAGGCGCCCGCGCCGCCGCCCTGGCTGCGCAAAGCAATGCAAAAAGCCGGCGAAGCAAAAGAATTCGATTTCGAAGATTGAGGTGAACCATGTCTGATGTGGCAGAAGCGATTAAACCGGCAGCCGCCGACAATCTGTTCGTGAAGGAACTGATCAAGCAGTGGCGCGCGCAGGACATGCACGGCGCTTGGGACAGCAAGACCGATCTCGATCTGATCGATCCCTATATCGTCGATAAAAAGCGCCGCAAGGAAATCCCGATGATCGGCGATCCCGATCCGGAAACCCTTTGGCGTTTGGAGCTCTTCTATAATGCGGTCGGCCTTTCGATCGAAAAGGAGACGGGCTGCATGGTGTCGCCGATGATGAAGATGTCTCACGAAGGCTTCGGCCGCCTGGTCCTCATGGCCGGCCGCCTGATC
>JAATEW010000380.1 GCA_015655535.1 Hyphomicrobiales bacterium
CGGATGCCGGACGCGGCCGCCCCTCCTCGCCTCGCGGCTCGGGCGCGCCGTTCGGGACTTGCGGGATGGGGGCTTGCGCGTTCGGGTGATCCGCCAGTTGATGCTCGGGACCCGCTTGCGCGCGCTCCAACTGTCTGAAGCTGCCGGGACGCTCGGCTGGCCGCGCGAATGGCAGTGGCAGGGCCAAAGGCGCAGGCAGCGTCCCCCTGTCATGCGGTTCGGGCGGCGGCAGCCGTCTGAATTCGGCCGGCGGCGGCGCTAGGAAATGCGGCGGCGGCGGCGGCGCCGGAGCGTAATCCGGTCCTTCGAAGATGATTTCCGGCCGGTCGACGATGACATATTCGTCGTCCGGTGGCGGCGGCAATCCTTGGAAATCGTAATAATCGAAACGCGGCGGCGGTTCGAGCGGCGCGGAGAAGCCGATGAGGCGGCGGCGCGCGTCGAAGAAATGCGGTCCGCGCGGATAACGCCGCATATAGCTCCAATAGGTGTCGGGCGTATTGGTCAGAACGGCTCTGTTCCACGTCAAAGCTTCGCGCCGTGCGGCGAGAAGCGCCCTCACCCGGAAGGCCAGCGGGTCCGACGGATAGGCTTGCAAGAAGGCCTGATAGGCGGCGAGTGTGTCGATCTCGATCGCCGCGGCATAGGCCTCATTGGCACTCGGAAAATCGCGGATTGGACGCGACTGCAGCGCGGCGTAATTTTGGGTCGGCGGCAGAGCCGCCGCATCGGGACTCGCCGCGAGCAGAACGACCGGATGCGTCAGTTTCGACACGTCCCATGGCACGAAGGCGCCATGCGATAATTCATTGGCCCGCAAACGCACGCGCGCAAAGGTTTCATCGAGCGGCACGCCGCCATAACGTAACATTTCAGCGAGCGAGCGCGCGTAAATGCCGTAAGGGCCCTGCTCGGCGGGCGCGATCGTGCCCGGCGCCGCGTTGAAAGCCTCAAGCCCGCTCCCTTCCACGTCGACCAGCGCAAGCCCCCCGGCGAGCGGGTTGCCCTTGACCGGAAATGGATTGGCGCGCGCCGCATCGAGCACGAAGATGCGTGCATCCAACGGCAGTCCGGCAAGCGCATGGGTGAAATCCGAAACCCTAACCGCCTCGATTGGAATATCGCTGTCGCGTTGCAAGGCGGCATCGACCGGAACGAAATAATTCTCGCCCGAATATTGCAGCCCATAGCCTGCGAGATAGACGAAGGTGATCGCGTGCGGACCGGCCTCTTGAGCCTTGGTCAGAAAGTCCTTGAAGGCGCGGCGGATCGAATCCTGATCGAGATCGGCTGCCCCAGTCACATCGAAGCCTGCCGTGGTCAGCGTCTGCGCGATCAATCCGGCATCATTGGCGGTGGTTGCCAGCGGCCCAGCGGTATATTGTGCATTGCCGATCACCAGCGCGAGACGCGGTTCGTTCGTCTGCGCTTTCACGGCCCATGGAACGATCGAAAATTCGACGGTCACGAAGAAGGCAATCAGCCATTTTCTTTTTTCCATGCAACACCTTATTACCTCTTCAACTAACCGTGATTATTGAAGAGCTTTATGGCCTAACCACGACAGATCAAGGCGCTGTAAAGGCGGTTAAGCTCCGGGTGTCGGCATGCCAAGCACCTGCGTACCAAGCGCCTGCGCGACCGCTTGCTTCAGCATCGGCAAAATCTCCGCCTCGAACCATGGATTGCGTTTGGCCCAGCCGATGTTGCGCCAGGATGGGTGCGGCAGCGGAATGATGCGCGGCTGCGTGCCGGCGTCATCGCGCCAATTGCGGATGATCTCGTCGAGCGTGATCTTTTTCGGCAGAGGCCGTCCGGCGCGCGCGAAATGATAGTCCTGCGCATAGCGCCCGATCGCCAAGATCGTTTCGATTTGCGGCATCAAGTCGAAGAGACCGTCATGCCAAGTCGCACGGCATTCCGGGCGCGGCGGCAGATCGGCTTTCTTCGCATCCTGGCCCGGAAAGCAGAACCCCATCGGGACGATGGCGATCTGCACGGTGTCGTAGAAAGTCTCGCGCGACACGTCCATCCATTGGCGCAAGCGATCGCCGGACGCATCGTTGAAACTGATCCCCGTCGCATGAACTTTCGTGCCGGGCGCCTGGCTTGCGACAAGCAATTTCGCCGTCGTCGAGACGCGCAACACCGGACGCGGCTCGTGCGGCAAAGCAGTCTTCAGCGGCGCATCGAGACAGACGCGGCAGGCCCTGACGCGGGCCGCGAAAGACTCGAGTTCCAGCTCCGCTTTTTCAGAGTTCAAACGTGCGGCCATCATAGGCGATCGTGAGGCCCGCCGCCTCCATCTCGGGGATGCGCGCCAGTGCCGTCTCGCCCAAATGGGTCAAGACGGTTTGCTTCGCGGTGAAATCCGCAACATGGGATTTCAATGTGGGCCAATCCATGTGGTTTGGCACCGGCACATCGCCCGAATAGCATTCGACCAGAAAAAGATCGGCATTGGCGGAGAGTTCGACCAGGCTCTCCGTCCAGCCCGTGTCGCCCGAAAAGGCAAAGGTGCTGACCCCGTCGCTGAGCCTGACCCCCGTCGCAAGACCGCCCGACGGGTGCAGGACCTCGAAGGTCTCGACCACCAGGCCTGCCACTTTCGACACGCGGCGCGCGAGGATCTCGTCGGCCTGCCACGGGAAGCTCCATTTGAACGTCGCGGCGCCAGGGAAAAACGTCTCGAGCAAAGTCTCGAGCCGCTGCTTGAATCCAGGCGGCCCCATCATGAGGAGCGGTTTGGTCCGCCCGCTCACGAATTGGCATTCGAGCAGGAAAAACGGCAGGCCGCCGAAATGATCGCCATGAAGATGCGAGATCACGATCAAGTCGACATCGTTGACCTTGAACCCCAGCTTCTGCCAGCTCACGATCGAGCCCGCGCCGAAATCCACGACCGCCGTCCCCGCGCCGGAATCCACGCGAATGCAGGTGTGGGCGCGGCCGCCCGTGCCAAAGGCGTCGCCCGAACCGACAATGGTGACTTTCATTTCGGAGCCACGCCGTGTCGCCGGGCCGAGGCCTTTTGACTGGGCTTTGACGGGGCGTTCGCGGGTGCAAAAGTCATTGGGAGAAACAGCTGATCAAGGGCCGTGGTGGCGTTGCGGAACGGCGAAACCCATCGAAGATTCCTAAGATGGTTAACGCCGGGAGGGAGATGTTAAAGGCCACCGCCCGTTACCACTGTGTGGTAGCACACAATTCGGAGAGTGAAACCCTTTCGCCACAGTCCCTAACGTAGAAAATTCGAATGAAGCTCTAAGCCCATCGTTAATCTTTATAAGGGATGGTCTTCCATTCCTTTCCACAAGACTGACAATTGCGCAGGCCTGTCCAAAGATGACCGAAGTCACCGCGGAGATGATCGAGCGCGGACGGGGAGCTGATCCCAAAGTCGCGGCCGAGCGCCGGCGATTGGCCGTCAAGATAAGGGAAGCCCGCGAAAAACTGACGTCAACCGAGACCGGCCACCGGGCTTTCGATGTCCAATTGCTGCAGCTTTTTGCCGAAGGCCGGAAATCGTCCGGCGTCGTCATGCTGGCCTTCACGCTCGCCATCGCCACGACCACGACGGCCTGGATCCCGCTCGAAATCAGCTTGATCTGGCTGATCCTGACCTCCGCCGGCCTCGCCTTATCCTACCGCTGGGCCGTGAAATTTCCCCGCAACCCTTCGGCCGATACGAACATCGGCCGCTGGCGGCATAAGTTCACGTTCGCGGAGACGGTCCAGGGGCTGATATGGGCGGGGCTCGGGAGCTTTCTCGGCCAGATCGATGCGCCGGGCGCCAGCACCTTCGCGCTTGTGCTTTTGCTGCTCGTCTCCGCGATCAACACGCCGATCACGGCGTCGATCCCGAATGCCGCGATCGGCCATTTGGTGCCGATCACGCTTGCCATTTTCGCCGTGCTGCGGCCGACCCATTTCGGCGACGCAACCTTCTATCTAACGGCCCTGGCCTGCGGCATGGAGCTCTATTTCCTGGTGCTTGCCAACAAGCTCTATCAGACGACGCTCAATTCGCTTTTGTTCCAGGCCGAAAAAGACCAGCTCATTACGGAGCTCGAACAGGCGCGGATCAACAGCGATCTGGCGCGGCGGCGTTCGGAGGAAGCCAATCTCGCGAAGTCGCGCTTTCTCGCGACGATGAGCCATGAATTGCGCACGCCGCTTAACGCCATCCTGGGCTTTTCGGAAGTCATGAAGGGCGAGCTCTTCGGCGCCCACAATGTTCCGGCCTATAAGGAATATTCGAACGATATTCATTCGAGCGGCGAACATCTCCTGATGCTCATCAACGAGATCCTCGATCTCTCGCGTGTCGAGGCGGGGCGCTACGAATTGCGCGAGGAATCCATCGCTCTCGTCAATATCGTCGAGGATTGCCGGCATCTTCTCACGCTGCGCGCGAAGAAGCGCAATATCACCATTACGGAAGCCTTCGAGCCGCAATTGCCGCGCATGTGGGCGGACGAGCGCGCCGTGCGGCAGGTGGCTTTGAACCTTCTGTCGAACGCGATCAAATTCACGCCGCAAGGCGGCTCGATCACGATCAAGGTCGGCTGGACGTCCGCGGGTGGCCAATATTTTTCGGTGCGCGACACGGGACCAGGCATTCCCGAGGACGAGATCCCGATCGTCATGTCCTCCTTCGGGCGCGGCTCGCTCGCCCAAAAGAACGCCGAGGAAGGTTCAGGCCTCGGCCTGCCCATCGTGAAGGGCTTGGTCGAATTGCATGGCGGCACTTTCATTTTGAAATCCAAGGTCCGCGAAGGCACGGAAGTCATCGTCGTGTTCCCGCCGGAGCGGATCATGAACGCCCTGCCGCGTCTCGACCCGAACAAGCCGCCGCCGCGGCCTGGAGAAAAGCCTGCCCGTGGCGGGCGCGCCGCGCGTACGGCGGCCTAGGACCGGCTCCCGGACCCTTCATCCATTCACCATTTCCTGATCGCACCGTCTCGCGACATTCTCAATTCGCGCCCATATGATGGTCTGCGGCGGCACGAAGGATCAGGAGACTCTGTGGTGACTATTTTGAAATCGGCGTCTCGTCTCGGTGTGATCCTCGCCTTTGGGTTTCTGATCTCTTCGCCGCAGCTTCACGCGCAGGACAGTGACGGCGGCAAACCCGAACCGCAAAAGCACGAGAGCCAGAAGCCGGACAAGCCGCGCGGCGGCGCATCGACGGCGGCGCCCAATCCCCTGCCCGCGCCATCCGTCACCTCACATGAGCTGCAATTGCCCGGCCGCACCTTGCGCTTCAAGGCAACTGCCGGCGCCATCCGCCTGAACGACGGCCAAAGCGGCAAGCCCATTGCCGATCTGAGCTATGTCGCCTACGAACTCGAAGGCGCCGACAAGGCCAAGCGGCCCATCACGATCGCCGTCAATGGCGGCCCCGGCGCGAGTTCGGCCTGGCTCGATCTCGGCGGCCTTGGGCCGTGGCGGCTGCCGCTCGACGGCGCCGTGCCTTCGACCCAGCCTGTCACCATTGACAATGCCGAAACCTGGCTCGATTTCACCGATCTGATTTTTCTCGATCCGCCCGGCACCGGCTATAGCCGCATGCTCGCCGACGGCGATGAGGCGCGGAAACATTTCTATTCGGTCAATGGCGATATCGAAGCTCTGTCGGTCGCGATCCGCAAATGGCTGACCGAGAATAAAAGGCTCGAAAGCCCGAAATATATCGTCGGCGAAAGCTATGGCGGGTTCCGCGCGCCGAAACTCGCGCATCGGTTGGAGGATAATGAGGGCATCGGCGTCTCGGGGCTTATCCTCATCTCGCCTGTGCTTGATTTCGGCTGGTTCGAGACCGGCAATAATCCTCTGAGCTTCGCGACCCGGCTGCCCTCCATGACGGCCGCGGCGCGCGGTCTCAGCGGAACCAATGGGCGCGCCGCCCTGGCCGACGTCGAAGCCTATGCGCGCGGCCCTTATATCGTCGATCTTCTGCACGGCGAGCGCGACGCCGAGGCGCAAGCGCGGATCATCGATAAAGTGGCCGGCTTCACAGGCCTCGACAAAGCCCTGGTGAAGCGGCTCGGCGGGCGCATCGATCCGCGCACCTTCGCACGCGAACGCGGGCGCGCGGACGGCCGGATCTCCAGTCAATACGACAGTCTCGCAACCGGCCTCGATCCCGATCCGCATGCCGCTTCAAGCGATCATTCCGATCCCGTGCTCGACGCCTATAAGACGCCGCTCGCGGCGACGATGGCGGACATCACGGCCAACCGGCTCAATTGGCCGGTCGAGGCGCGCTATGAAATCCTGAATGAAAACGTCAACCGGCAATGGGATTGGAACGGCCGGGGCCAAGCGGAATCGCTCAGCGATCTAAAAAGCGTGCTGGCACTCGACCCGCATGTGCATGTCCTCATCGTGCATGGATTGACCGATGAGGTGACGCCTTATTTCACGTCCGAGCTTTTGATCGATCAGGTGGCGCCATTGGGCGACGCCAACCGGCTGCGGCTTGCCGTCTATGGCGGCGGCCATATGGTCTATGCGAAAGACGGCTCGCGCGCGGCGCTGCGCGACGATGCGCGCAAGCTGATCGCGGGCGATTAGGATCGCGATTCAACTATTCGATCGTCATTGCGAGGAGCTTCGCTCCGAAGCAATCCAGAACAAGGCCAAGGGCCTGGATTGCTTCGCCATGGCCCGTCGCTATTGCGATAGATCGCCAGCGATGCAACGCCCATTGCAATGACGGTAGGTTTATAGATTCAAACCCAGCCTTAGGCTCGGCCTATTCCTCGGCATCGGTAAAGAGCACGACCTCGTCGGGCAGACCAATGGTCACGCTCTTTTCGAGGTTCAATCCGGCGATCCGCGCAAAGGCGCCATCGGCCTCAAGGAGTACGACCGCCTCGCTCGGCATTTCTTGAAGCTTCTCGATCAACTGCGCGACGGTCATCCCCAATACCCTAAATCATGAGTCCCTTGGGCGCCTCTCTATCACGAGAGAGCACCCATGGGACAGGTCAGCTTTGGCTCGGGTGGTGTCCCAGCCGGCTGCGCGCGCACGCGCAGTGTCAACTTGTCCCATCGATTGCTGCATCGGCGTCATCGCAATGCAGCAGTGCGTGAGCTATATATGTTGAATAATGAATCGATCAGCTTGAAGCATCGATTCATAGAAAAATCAAATCGTCTAAGAAAAACGTCTAATGCGTGAAGCAAAGATGACATCTTTGCCTCCGACACCTTGGAGATTCACATGGTTCGTAACCTTTATATTGCGTATGTCTCCTTCACTGCCGCCGCTCTTCTTGCTGGTGTCATTGGCTTTACGGCTTTCCACAGCCAAGCTCATGCCCAGACCACGACAGCGGCCCCGGCCATGCGCTGCTTCGTCGGCAATAAGATGGACCGCCCCAGCACCCAGATGACCCGCGGCTGGGTCTGCGTTTCGGAGCAAGCTCCGGCCGCCATCAACTGATCCGAAACCTGTTCGGCATTCAGTTCGATCTCTGAAAAACATTCAGGCGAGACCGTTATCCCCCCGGTCTCGCCTTTCTTCTGTTCGATGATTGAAGCGCAAAAAGGCGACGGATCCGCGATCCGCCGCCCTTGCCAACTCCGTTTACGTGTCTCGCGGAAACGGAGGAGTTCTCTCCTGGCTACGTTAGAGGCCCGCCAGATATTGCGACGGATCGACCGGGGTCGAGCCTTTGCGCAATTCGAAATGGAGCTGCGGCGAAGCGACATTGCCGCTTTGACCGGATTTGGCGATCGTCTGGCCGCGCTTGACCGTGTCGCCGCGCTTGACTTCGATATCGCTATTATTGGCATAGGCCGTGACGAAGCCGTTCGGATGCCGGATCAGGACCAGATTGCCATAGCCTTTGAGTTCGCTGCCGGCATAGGCGACGACACCTGCTTCAGCCGCCTTGACCGAGGTTCCTTCCGGCACCGCGATGTTGATGCCGTCATTGCCGCCAGCCTTGAACCCTTGAATCACGCGGCCATGCGCCGGCCAGCGAAATTCCGGATTGGCGCTGTCGGAGGCCGCGGCCGTCTCGACTGTTTTCTCGGCATGCAGGCTCGACGTCGGCATGGAGTCGATCACCTTATGCGCCTCTGAAGGCGTGTCCGCCTTGGCCGTTTTGATCGGCTCGGACTTCACAGCCTCGGCGGGTTTTTTCGCGCCCTGATCTTTCATCGCTATTTTCTGAACGGACTGCTTCGCAGCCATTTTGGCGATGATCTTGTCCTTTTCCTTGTCCCGGCCGTGCTTTGCTTCCTCTTTGGCGGTGAGCCGCTTCTCGGCCTTGGTGACGGGCTCGGAGCCCTTTACGAATTTCAGTTTTTCGGCACGGCCGGCCGGTGCGGCACCGCTCGAAGCCGCGAGAGCCGCATTATAGATGGGGATGACGAGCCTCGTGCCTGGCCTGATCTCGGAGGCGCTGGCAAATCCATTGGTATGGACGAGGGCCTCGCGCGGAATGCCATAGCGGTTGGCAATCGTATCGGCGGTCTCGCCATTGGCGACCACGACCGGCGTTCCGCCCGTGGCCGACCAACCGGCCATGCTGTTGCGGCCGACAGAGCCCGTCATATCGGAATGGGAGGGGCCTTGAGACTGGGCGAGCCGCGGGCTCTCATGGGCAGGCGCGCTATAGTTCGCGGCGGGTCCAGGTCCGGGCGAAGACAACGGACGCGATTGGACCGGGCCCGAATTGGACGGACCGGGGCTGGAATAAGGGGCAGGATTGGTGGTGCCCGTCGCGTTGCGATCGACACGCGACGACGTTTTGAAGGGATTGCTGAAGGCATCGCCGTCATCGCCGCCGAAACGGCCCGAATCGGCACAACCCGCGAGAAGACTGGCGCCGAACCCGGCCAGAACCAAGCGAAAGACGACGCGACCCCTGGGACTCGTAAGCACCTTACTCATAACGCAACCCACCAAACTCAGCCGGAACTTCGGCATTAAGGCGGATGCGAGTTAAGGGAGGGTTTAAGATGAACAAGCGTTCAAGAAAAAATCTACAATATTAATCTTGACCTCGACGCTGTTTGGCTAAAGCGAACGGGTTGATAGAATTCATTTACAAAACAAAGGCTTCAAGGGAATCGCGATTACAAAGCCCGAGCCAGCCCCGGGAGGATGGCTTGCATCCGGCAGGGCGCGACGCATGTCTCTTCGGTCTCGTTTCCGCTCCGCATAAGCTTGACGAGTTGCTGGCGGACCGGCACATCCGGATTCTGGCGCGCGAAGATCAGAATTCCGCCCTCCTCCAGCATAGGCGCGAACGCCTCCGGC
>JAATEW010000220.1 GCA_015655535.1 Hyphomicrobiales bacterium
ACTGAATCGAAGTTGAGTCGCTACGCAGCCGTCGGATAAAGCGAAAACGAGATCCGGAAAGCAGCCAAGTATAGGTCTCCAGTGTGCCCGGCCGAAGTCAGGTAATTCCACCTTCAATATCGTCGCGCCAGAGCGGAGACATTTAGGATCAAGGTAGTCCGAAGCGCGAATTGAATCCAGCCGATACCGTTTGATCGGCGCGTAATCTCTCGGGATAGTTTGCGCAGGATCGTGCTGTACGGGAGTTTCGAATTGCCTCGAATCGTCGCCTCGAGCGCGCGAGCCGAACAAAATCATGCGCTCAAGCTATCTTGGTTAAGCGTATAATTAAATCGGGCTTGTGCTTGTCGAGATAGCGGCATGTACGCCGGTCGTCCCGATTGACCGGAATCCAGCGATCCATCTTTCCCGTTCATCCGCGATCATAATCCGACTCTTGAGGGATGGGAGCCTGGATTTCTGGCAAATAGCAGCACATCTACTGCCAAATGCTGGGAGGCTCTCATGGGCGCGGCACCACGACCCGCCGTCAATTCAGGGCAGGAGGCAATCCCGAATCTGCCTGACGCTGATACCGGCGATAGGCTGACACCGGCCGCGGTCGACGGCATCGTTAGGCTCGGCGAGATCTGGCGATTGACCAGTGCTGAAGTCTGCGCTCTGCTCAGCGATGTATCGGAACGCCTTTGGTTTCGAAAGAAAAAGAGGGAGTGGTCTGGCGCGCTGTCACACGACACGCTGACACGCGTGAGCACCCTGACTGGCATCTTCAATGGCCTGAGGCTGCAGTTCTCCGAACCCATCTGTGACGACTGGGTGTGGTTGCCTAACAAGGGAGCATTGTTCGGAGGTTGACGGCCGCTCGATGTGATGTCGAGGGCGGTATCCCTAAGATGCTCGTTATCCGTCACACGTTGATGCTCTACGTGTTCTCTGAGTGACACTGCCGGCGACGTTCGCTGTAACCGCACACGATACGGTGCGATTGATCTCGACCGGCCGCCTCAACGGTCCCGTATTGCTACGGCTTGCTGCTAACCACGGCGCTTGAAAACCTTGCCGCCCTGGCAATGTCGCCAATGGGCGGCTCCAGGCCCAGGAGGCCAGTTTCCCGTATCTCGATCCGAGAGAGTTGGTATTGGGCGTGCTGGTTACACGTTCAGTAATGCGGCCTTTACCCTTACGAGGCCAGGTGGCAATCGGTTCAATTATGACAGGCGCGGAGCCATGGTATAGCGCGTTCAATCCCGAAACAGCAATCAGCGAGGTGTCGTATCATCTCACCCGTGAGCTTGAGGCGATCGAACGCCCTGAAAACACAACCGACTATGCGGAGTTGATTGCCGATTTTTTCGGGCCGTTTTACGATCCGCGTGCGTCCGATTTCAGTGCCCATCCTGCCCTCCTGTCCGATCCGGCAGCCTATTGTCCCGCAAATGGGGTAGGCCTTGAATCTTATGTTCTCCGATAAAGCGCCTTTTCAGCCGCTCCTTTGCGTGCGGGAACTCGAGTCCGCTCCATGCTCTGGGTAAATGCCAATAGAAATCCTGCATCAGCGGACACTTTATCTCGGAGCCTTGAGCCGATCCAAACTACGAACCATGCGCTGGATCTGCTCACCGTGCGGAACGCATCCCGCCGGCAAGCAAAGACACCGCCCATTCCGGTCGAGCTCACATTCGCAAGTACCCGAAAATTTCAATGGCGCGCGCATCGCTGGCACCGCGGCTCGCCTTCCCACAGAGTCGAGCCAGTCGATCTAAGTGATGGTTCAAGTCCACGGTCTGAAAACCGCCATGGTCGAAGACCTCCGCAATGTTACAGTGACATCGATTGCTCGATTCAATCGAGTCGCGTCGCTTGTCCGCTGCATCTGTGCAAATGACAGATTGAGGTTGATCATCTGATGCGCGCCCATCTGCGCTGCACACGTGGATTATATACGCTTGTCACATGATTTCATCGCAACGACATACACTATTCCAAGGCGACTTGCTGGTAATCAGATGCGCGACGCGCAAACGTCGATAGCAATGACGTTATGTACGATCAATAACATGTGATTACTCAGCGTCCGACCGCGACAGCAAAAGTTTTATCGGTCACCGGCTTGCTGTTTGAATTCAGAGGCAAGCGCGTATCAACTCAAATGAAATCATGATCGTTGAGCCAATGGATTCGGCTGCCCATGGTACGCCAAGGACGAATGTCCCTTCTAGATTTGAATCGGTCCGTCGAAATTTATTTGGAGAATCTTCTGCGGGTTACGCGCGTCGAAATTGTCCCTATCAGCAGGCCATGAAGTCTATGCGGCATGCATTGTGTTTCCGCATAATGACGCATCGCATAATTTATTTATCTGGCCCTTCGATGTTCTCGCGTTCATTGAACATCGAGTTTACGTCTGACCGAACGCATAGAATTTTTCTCCTTTCGGGAGTCGGAATATGCTTCTGGGACAAAAGCGCATTCTTGTTACCGGCGGGGCCGGATTTTTGGGCTCGCATCTCTGCCATCGATTGCTTCAAGATGGCCATGAAGTCCTCTGCGTCGACAATTTCTTCACTGGAACACGGCGCAACATCGAGCATCTTCTCGATAACAGACGTTTCGAACTTCTACGTCATGATGTGACGTTTCCGCTTTTTGTCGAAGTCGACGAAATCTATAACCTCGCCTGTCCTGCGTCTCCGGTGCATTATCAATTCGATCCCGTGCAGACGACGAAGACGAGCGTGCTCGGCGCAATCAATATGCTTGGACTGGCGAAGCGCTTGAAAATTCGAATTCTTCAAGCATCGACTTCCGAAGTCTATGGCGACCCGACGGTCCATCCTCAGCCTGAGAGCTATTGGGGACATGTCAATCCCGTCGGTCTTCGTGCTTGCTACGACGAGGGAAAGCGTTGTGCTGAAACACTCTTCTTCGATTATCAGCGGCAACATCAGGTCAAGATCAAGGTGGCCCGAATTTTTAACACTTATGGGCCTTCCATGCGTCCTGACGATGGGCGCGTTGTGTCGAACTTCATCTGCCAAGCCCTAAAGGCCGAAGACATCACGATCTTTGGCGACGGCTCTCAGACACGATCTTTTTGTTTCGTTTCGGATTTGATTGACGGATTGGTGCGCCTCATGGAGTCGCCTGACGAGATCATGGGTCCCATCAATATCGGCAATCCTGCGGAATTCTCGATCCTGGAGCTCGCCGAAAAAATAAGGGTCCTTACGGGCGAAAAATCTAAGATCATCCGCAAGCCTCTGCCCTCGGATGACCCGAAACAACGGCGTCCAGAGATTGTGGAGGCGAAGAAGCTTCTCGGTTGGCAGCCCTATATTTCGTTGGATGAAGGTCTCGGACGGACCATTCCCTATTTCGAAAGCCTTGTTGGTCGCGTGCGGCGGGCAGCAGCCTGAAACTGCAATAGGGTCGCGCACAACGGCCTCGGTGAGCGGTCAAGCGGAGTTTCATAAGCGACACCAACTGCGTCAGACGGAATTTATCACTCAATATCAAAACAAAAAAGATTATCGCGGAACCAACGCAACGAACGATAATTAAGTGCTTTAACGCGCGACGTTTGTGTTTTGCCATTAGGTTATGACGAAGGATACCAGTCGTTCGTCATACAAACTCACCAAAAACGAGTTCCTTGGAATGAACGTCAAGGCCGCTTGGCGTCGACGTTTGTCACCCATCGGACATTCAATAGGTCTATCCCTCTACGTGCTAGCAGCGATCGCGCCTTTTGGCTCGACACACACGGGGCGTGTGCAGCAATGGTCGAACCAGACCGCAGTCATCTCGCCAAGGTGCTGGTAGCAAACTACGCCGACTTGAGGCGTCGACTCGCGTTATCCGTTGGTTCGCTTGAGCTTGCCACGGAGGCCTTGCACGAAGCCTACATAATCGTGGTGTCGAAGATGGAAATCGTGCCTCGAAAAGACGCCGCAGCCTATCTGATACGTGTGGCAACCAACTATCTTAAGAAGAAGCATAAGAAATCAAAGCGGATTGACGATGGCGAGAGAGACGGGGAGGTGTTGGAAAAGGTTGCCGATAAGGCTCCGTCACCTCTCCAAGCATTCCTGGACATCGAAGGAGGGCTCGTTCTTGCGGATGCAGTACGCAGGCTGCCTGGCAGGCGCGGCCAAATCATGATCGCGATGGTCTTTGAAGACAGAAAGAAGGAAGACGTGGCCGCTACATTCAAGGTCACGACCAGGACCGTCGAAATTGAATTGAGTCAAGCGATCCAGGATTGCCTCATCGCGTTGAGGGAATCTGGATACGAGCTTTCCATCAGAGGAAACACGGCCGGCAGGCAGAGTATGCGTGTTACTCGATTTACAAACCGTAAGCCGAATGAAGCCCCAGGGGAATGAGCCGCCAGTCATCTTGCTTGAATGAAATGAGCAACATTGTGGCGATGGATATAGATGCCAGAAATCGGAAGCTTATTTTTTATTTTCAGATTTTTGATTCGGGTTACGCGCCTGAAAATTGTCTCTGGATATAGAGACAGGCTCATCCGTCAAGGTGATGGAATTTTGGATGAGGTACCGGTTTTATGTGCGCGGATCGACGACCACCGGCCTCGCTACCTTTGTGTTGTGTGAATGGTGCGCCCTGCGAAAATACAGTCATTAGCGGTGGGTATTGTCGAACCCGGCGCATAAGGGCGGTTATAGGTTAGATCGAGCCAATACAACGTCGTGAGCTTGCTTTTGCCACTGATGGGCGGACCAAGAACGCGCTGACGCAACGTTGAATTGTCCGGCTTGTAGGCAACGAAACGAGATCTGCAGCTTGCGGGCGCATTTCTCCGAGTTATTCGAGACCGTCAGCGATGGAGTGGGCCGGTGAACTATGTCTTGTGGCAAGGTCTTCGGTCTAAGTTTCGAGTATTTATGACAGCGGGTAGCGTCTTTGCGTTAGCGAGCTGCGCATCGCCGCTGCAGCTGGCGGGGGTCGGGCCTGGGGACGCAGTTGACCCTGTGCGTAATACGGACCTCACGGCCCACTATCCAACCAACAATGGCGGCCAAGCTGTCATGACAGGAATTCCGCCGAAGCCGCAAGTGTTTCCAGGGATCAACTTGCCACAGATCTTTCCCGGATCTGGTGACAAGACGATCTCTGCCGGCCGCTCGGCGGCTGTCGGAGAAAGCGACGGCGGCGAAGTCACGGGATCCCTGCCGCCGCAGAGCGGCGCGGACGATCCTGGCATTGAAATGAATTTCGACAATATGGATGTCCAAACAGTCGCAAAAGCCATCGTCAGCGACACGCTCGGCCTCAACGTCATCGTGGATCCCAGAATTCAGGGAAATGTGACGATCATCTCCTCCGCGCCTGTCCCGCGCAAAGACCTGTTGTCGACATTCGAAAACGCGATGCGAATGCACAATGCTGCGGTCATTCGAGACGACAATCTCGTACGGATTATGCCGCTCCCCGAAGCGTCCGGAAGCGGCAAGGGCTCTTTCGCGGGCAGCAAGGTAGGGTTTGGTGTCACCGTGATCCCACTCCGCTATACCTCGGCTGCGACTGTCGCCAAGACAGCGGAGAATTTCCTGTCTCGGCCCGGTGCGGTACGCGCGGATCCCACGCGAAATGTCATCATGGTTCAAGGAACCGCCGCAGAACGTCAAAATGCCATGGAGATGATCCAGAGCTTCGATGTCGAGTGGATGCGCAATCAGTCAGTTGGCATTTATCCTCTTAAATCCACGTCGCCGGACACGATGGTGAAAGAGCTCGGGCGCGTTTTCGAGACTGCCAAGGACGGGCAGGGCGAAGGCTTGATCAGCTTTCAGCCGATCGGGCGCATGAACGCCGTGATGGCGGTCGCCCATAATCGCAAATTTCTTGACCAGGCAACGCAGTGGATCAGACGTCTTGATCAGTCGGACTCGAGCGGGACCACGGTCCGCGTCTATCGGCTCGACCATGGGAGCGCGTCGAAGATCGCACGGATCTTGAACGACATGTTTGTCGGAAAAAGCGGTGGATCCGCTTCAGATTCCGCAGGGAGCCAGGTCGCCCCTGGCACGAACGGCGCCCTTTCAAAGCTCGACGCGGTTGGGCCGAGTGGGTCCAGCGGCGGATCAAATAATTCCAGCAATGCAGCAGGCAGTGCGAACGGCGCGGCCGGTAGCGCTGGTGGCAATGTCAAGAACGCTTCTTCCTTCGACGATTTTGCGGATGGCTCGGCGGATAAAGACAAGAAAGGCGCCAATGGCGATCTGTTCAGTGACGCCGCTGGCGGCGGCGGCCCGCCGAGGGGTGTTTTCCAGAGCATCCATATTACACCCGATACGAGCAATAATTCGATCGCGGTCTATTCCAACCAGGAGGACTACAAAGTCATCGAGCGGTCAATTCGCGAGCTCGATCGGCCGCAGTTGCAGGTTGAGATCGAGGCGACAATCGCCGAGGTCACCCTCACGGACGCACTGCAATACGGCGTTCAATATTATCTCGGCAGTTCGCAGGTCGGCGCCGGCACGAACAATGGGTCGATTTCGCTCTCGACCTCGACGGCGACCGCGCTTTTGTCGCAAAAATTACCGGGCCTCAATGTGCTTCTGGGCCAGCAGGCATCACCCAGTCTCGTTCTCAGCGCTCTGTCGTCTTTGACCAGCGTGAAGGTTCTTTCGGCGCCAACGCTCGTCGTCGCCGACAATCAGCCAGCCTATCTGCAAGTCGGTGACTCGGTTCCTATTTCCACTGGCTCAGCCACCGTGCTGTCCTCGACCAATACCATCGTCAATACGGTCACGATGCAGGACACAGGCATTATTTTGAAGGTCTGGCCTCACATTCATGGCAACGGGCAGGTCGATCTTGAGATCCAGCAGGAAGTCTCCAATGTCGTCGGCGGTACATCGGCCATAACAACCAATCTGAACCCGACGATTTCGGAGCGGCGTGTTCATTCCACGGTTTCTGTCATAAGCGGTCAGACAGTTCTCCTTGGCGGCCTCATCAGCGAGGAAGATGACAAGACGCAGACCGGCATTCCGATCCTGCGCCAGATTCAAGGTCTCGGCGATCTCTTCGGCACCACCAACGGCAACAAGACTCGGACGGAAATCATTATCTTCGTCAAACCAAGCGTCATCCAAAACGCGAACGATGCTCAAAACGTGGCGGAGGCCTTCCGGGCAGGGATGAGCACGATGCGCAGCAACACATCGATCATCAGCGGCAGGGATGTGCCAGAGCCAAAAGGAGCGCCGCTTGTCATCAAGTGATCATGGCTCCGTCGCGGTCGTGGCTTCGGGCGAGCAAACACACGTGCCAAGCTTGGCGCCGAATATCGCCATCCTCCTCATTGGGACGACGGCCGCGGCGGCGTTGTCATTTCTCTTTCTCCCTTGGCCCCTTGCGGCAGCCTCAACTCTCCTCGCGGCGTTGATGATCGCGGGCGCCGATGTCGATGCGCGGACATTCCTCCTGCCTGATGTCGTAACCTATGGCGCGATCGCCTCGGGAATTCTGTTCGCGGCCATTCTGAACCCCGAAGATCCCTGGCAGAGCATAATCGTCGCGAGCTTCCGCGGCATGAACACTGCGTTGTTCTTGATGTTACTTAATTGGACCCACGGGACCGCGCGGGGAGCCGAAAGTCTCGGTTTCGGAGACGTGAAGCTCTCGGCCGCTGTCGGCGCGTGGCTGCCGTCAATGGCGATTCTTTATTGTTTCGACCTTGCGACGGTCCCGGCTCTGATAGTCGCGCTCGTTTGGTGGCGGCGCGGACGCGCGCTGATCGATCTGAAGCTGCCCTTCGGGGCGTTTCTCTGCCCGGCTCTTTGGCTCGTTTTTTTCGCCACATCGATAATTCACTAATGGAGGCGCGCTCGAAGTTGCAGAAGGCCGGATCCGAGAAGGGTCTTCCAAGCGCTCCACTTTACATCCTGTCGATACTGAAATGCGTTCTCAACATCAGGAGCTTGCGTCATGATCGTCAACAGGTCTCAAAACAAATTACGGCGCCGCCGGATCTTCAACACCGCGAGCCCTGGCTATACGCTGATCGAAATGCTCGTCGTTTTAACGATCATCAGCCTGATCCTTGGCCTCGTCGGACCACGCGTGCTTGCATATCTCGGGGAATCGCGCGTCAAGACCGCGAAACTGCAGATCGAAAGCTTCAGCTCCGCGCTTGATCTTTTCTATATCGACGCCGGCCGCTACCCGACGGAGTCGGAAGGACTGACTGCGCTTGCCGAACGCCCAACTGGCGTTGAAATCTGGAACGGGCCTTATGTGAAAGGTGGTCGCGTTCCGATGGACCCATGGGGGCATCCCTACCAATATCGTCTGGAGGGCGACCACACGCCGCCTTATGAGATCACATCGCTCGGTCCGGACGGTCACGGCGGCGGCATGCAGACCGCGGCAGATGCGTCTCATGCACAGCGCTGAGACTAAAGCCGGCTTCACCTTGATCGAAATGATGGCGGTGATGATGATCACCGCCCTGGTTTCCTCTCTGATCATCATGAATATCCCCGGCACCGGCCGGGCAGGGCTGCGGGCCCTCGTCATGGATAGCGTAGCCTTGCTGCGGCGGGAACGGCTCGCCGCGCTGATGACGGGAAAGGACCGGCGTGTCTCGCTCGATGGCGAAGCGCGCACCTTGGTCGGCGATGGTGGTGACCAAGTCAAAATCCCGGCCGATGTCACGGTCGATATTTTGGGGGCGAACGAGATCTGGTCGGGCCGCCTGGCGGTCGCAGGCTTTCATCCGGACGGCGCCTCGACCGGCGGCGCCCTCAGATTCACACGGGACGGGGTCGCCTATGAGGTCCGGGTCAACTGGTATACCGGCAGCGTCGTTGTCGAAGCTCATTAAACCCAATCGGCGGCGCGCGGGCTTTACGCTTATTGAAGCTCTTGTCTCTCTCTCACTTCTGCTGGCCTTTGCCGCGACGCTCGGACCGCTCGTTTTCCATGGACACCGCATCCTGGTTCACGGCGACGGCCAGGTACAAGCCGAGCTTCTCCTTCGCTCCCTGCTGCAGACACCTTTTGACCGGGCCGATCCTGAGCTGGGCATTCGCGCGGGCGAAAATGGCGCCTTGCGCTGGCGCGTCGATGTCGAGCCCATGCCCGGCGACATTCTGCCGCCTGAGCCGCCGCCAAGCACCAAGAAGGCAGATGTGACGAAAGACGGCAAAGCAAAGAAGCAGCCGAAATGGGCCCTCTATCAGGTGACCGCGGCGGTCTCGTGGGGATCTGGACGGATCGTAAAGGCCGAGACCCTGCAGCTCGGAGCGATCGAATAAAATGGGCCTTATGATCAGCCGCCGTGCCGGGTTCACTTTGGTCGAGATGCTCGCCGCGCTTGCGATTGCATCGGCGATCATCGTGTCAATCGGAATGCTGATCCATCAGAGCGTTTTCTTCTTCGACCATGGAACGCGCACCATCGATCGGAGCGAAGAGCTCGCCCTTGCGGTCGACAGCTTGACGCGTGATTTCGGAGCGGCGCGCTTCGTCCTTCAAAAGACCGGCAAAGACGCCGACACAACGAACGCTGGCCCCAAGAACGCAAATCCTAACAATGTGAACGCAAAGGCGCCGGCCACGAAGGGAGGCGACGCGAAAAATGTCAAAGCGGCCTTCACGGGAACACCTGCAACCGAGGACGGGCCCGCCAAGGTTCTCTTTATCACGGCCGGCGGCAACGCGGTGCGCGGATGGGCCGAGGAAGTCGTCAGCCTCACCTCGGAGCCGGGCAATGGAATGACCAGGCTTGTGAGGCGTCGCGCGGCCTGGACGGGACCCCGCATGAAATTGGAGGATGCTGAGCCAGACGATCCGGTGATCCTCCTCAAAGGCGATTTTTTGATCGGTTTTAGCTTTTCGGAGCTCACGAAGGACGGGCGGATCGTTTGGCATGACACGTGGACTGGCGAACTCGGAGTTCCTCGTTCCGTCCGCGTCAATTTTCACGACACTGAAACAGATACGGATCTCCTGCCTGGCATGGAGTTTCGGATCCACGCCGACGCCCCCGTCGCCTGCGCCTCGGGCAAGTCCGGATGTCTCTCGATTGGCGGGAAAGGTGATGGAGACGCCAAAGGCAAACCCCAAGACCAGCAAACCAATCAAAATCGGCAACAAGCAAGCCAGGGGCGATAATGACTTTGAGCCGGTCTGATCCCCGCAAAGGAATTGTTCTCATCGCCGTTCTTTGGACGATCGCGCTTCTTTCGGCGCTCGCCATGGCGGCATCGATCAGTTTTCGCGGCTTTGCCAGCATAGTCGCGATCGATCGTGATCGGGCGAGAGCCGATGCACTATTGAATGCTGGACTCGAAGTTTCTGCCGGCCTCCTTGCACGATTGGGCGACGCGCCGCTGACCGAAAGGCAAGCAGCGGTCTCCTTATCGACGGGTGTGATCCAAATCCGTCTCAGTGACGAACGCGGGCGGATCGACATCAACAAAGCGCCGGTAAAGCTGCTAGCCGCTCTGTTGCGATCGGCAGGCGCGGACGAGGACGCGAATGGGATCGCCCAATCGATCATCGCCTGGCGAAAGAGCGCCGATCCCGATTCTGACGCAGATGGGGCACAGCCCCAGCCAAACGCCTCGCCAGGACAGGCCGGGGCGCAGCAAGGAGCCCCGCAACAGCCGGCGGCACAGCCTGCAGATGGGTCCACCTCAAAGGACAGCGGGCTTCGCGCGTTCACCGATATCCATCAGCTCCGGGCGATTCCAGGCGTGGCGCCGGAATATGTCGAAGCGATTCTGCCGCTTGCGACGATCTATGGAGGCGCTAAGGTGAATGCGCTGACAGCCTCGCCCGGGGTTCTTGAGGCGATCCCTGGCCTCAGCTCGGGGCAGCTCACGAGCCTTCTGCAAGCGCGCGATGGGGCGCTCACCGAAGATCGTCTCAAACAGATTCTGGGCTCCGCGATAGATTATCTGACGGTTGACGGCACGCCGGTCGCATCGGTCGAACTCACGGCGCAGCTCCTGGACGGATATACGGCACGGGCCAAGGCCGTCTTCGCAATTGTGCCAGACGATAGTCAACCTTATCGGGTGCTAGCCTGGACGCCTTTATCGGCATCTGAAGCCCGCCGCAGTTTCATGGCCGATCAGCTGCAGGATGACCAATGAAGTTCCCAACCTTTTTGACGCATTGGATCGATGTGCTCGCCGGCATGGTCGTCGAATGGCGCGCCTTATTGCAAGCCCGTAAATCGGTCGTCGTGGCGCGAGATGAAAGGGGATTTACGATTCACCGCGGAACCCAGCCCAGCAGCGACATGCTTGCCAAAGTCGGCGCAGGGATGCCGATTCCAAATGAGACGATGGAAGCGCTACGCAATCACCTCATCATTTTCGAGCTTTCGGACGATCGCGTCATCACAAGAAATCTCACGCTCCCGGTGAAAGCCAAGGAATTTCTGTCAGGCATAGTGCGCAATCAGCTTGAGCGCCTCTCGCCTTGGCCTCCGGGACAAGCACTTCATGCGATTGACGCAAAACCCAGCGCGAAAGATCCAGAGATGCTCGACGTCTCCGTGCTGATCACGCCACGCGAGGAGATCGACGCGGCGTCCCGCGAACTGGGGGCCTGCGGGCTTTCACCCGGCCAGATTGCCGCTCGGATCGACGCTGGCGCTAGGACGCCTCTTCTCACCTTATGGACGAAGCCCGCGCCGGCATCCAAAGGAAATATCCAAAATCTTCCTCGAATGATCGGCATAGGATTGGCCGGCGTCATTGTGCTCAGCACCGCGGCAACTCTCTGGGCGCTTTATGCATCAAGCGCCGCCTCGACCGAGCGCGATGAAATCGCGGAGCAAGCGAGCACGCTCGAACGTCAGGCACGATCGCAGGGAAAGCAAAACTTAGCCTCGCTCAAGCCGCCGGAGCGCGCCTGGGCCCTGAAAGACAACTCTCCAGTCGCCGTCCTCGTTCTTGACGATCTGACGAGCGCCGTTCCGGACAGCGCCTATCTGACCGAATTTCACCTGGAGAATACGACACTGCGCATCATGGGTCTTGCCACAGATGCACCATCTTTGATCGGCGCGCTCGAGCAGTCGGGACATTTCTCGAATGTTCATTTTTTCGCACCGACCACACAAGGTCATGGACAGAGCACGGACCTTTATAAATTTTATATCGAGGCGCGCGTCTCAGACCACCCGGACCTTTCTGGAGATTGAGCGATGATCAAATTCGATCGGGAACGCACTATTGCCATTGCGGTGCTCGCAGTGCTTCTCGTTGTCTGCCTCATTGCGCCAATCTTGTCATTGAAAGCGCGGTCCGACTCTCTTCAAGAACTCGCCGACGCACAGGATACACTTGCACGCTTGCAGACAGCCCATCGCCACGCAGGAGGCAAGGACGGAAAGCATGAAGCGGTCGAAGCAGCACCCGAGACGGCATTTCTGAACGGGCAGACCATGGGACTCGCCGGCGCCCAATTGGAAGCTTATCTCTCGCAATTGGCCTCGGCGGAGCACACGAGCCTCGTCTCGTCTGGCGTCCAGCAACCGGGCCATTCCGAAGAGAAGGATATCGTGCGAATCCAGGCGACGATGGATATCAGCTATGACGGTCTCCATACGCTGCTTTACAAACTCGAGACGGGGATTCCTTACGTCTTCGTGGATGGGCTGACACTGCAGCCGCCGAGCGAAGCCGCTCGCCATGGCGGACGCGATTCCGTGATCAAGGCCTCGCTCAATCTTCGGGCGCTATGGCGACAAGCGGCTCCATGAATTTGCAGGTTGTTTTTGATTCCGCCGTACGGAAGCTGGCTCGGTCTTGTTCCTTGAAGTTATCGGCGGCTTTGAAGATCCTGTCCGTCGGGCTTGTGATGGTCCTGCGCTTCGAGCTGCCTCAGCCTGAGGCTTTGGACACAAGTTATTTTTTCTTATCCGTGAAACACTCCGCCAGCTCGCACCGCTGACTTGCGACAATGCCGAGCTTGCGGATCGTCTGAGTGCTAATGAATAAGAAACCCCTATCGGAAAATCCCATAGGAACTTGAGTTATCCACAATATCTCCTGCGGGTTTGCCCTTCCTTGATTGTCTATTGTCAGCAGCAGTGGGGCGATACAGAGCGATACGCATGGCTCTAATCAATGCGCTGCGAGCGAATTCACCTCAGATTTTATCGATCGAGAGCGATCCATTCAACGTTGCTCCGTCTTGATAGAAATAAGAAAGTTCGACTCCAAGTGTCCTTTTGAAGGCGAGAAGAAGCTCGACATCCACCCTTGCATGTCCCGCCTCGTACCATTGAAGATCTTCGATAGAAATCCCGATAAGATCGGCCAATCGCTGCTGTGTCAGCCCAAGCTCTCGCCTGCGCAATCTGATCCGGCTGCCGATTTTTGTATCAATACTATTTGTCACGGAGTTCTCTTTTAGTGGAAAATGAGTGTTTTGAATCCAGAAGCAAAGCAATTGAAAAGAATAATTGCTTGGTTGCAACTAATTGTAAAACAATGATTTTTTAACTAAATAGCGAATTGAGTTTTATAATGTCGGCCTTTGACAACGACAAAGTAGAATATTTATTTGATTTACTTGAGCAGCTCAGCAAGTTGGCTGTTGGCTGCGGTGAGCATGATATAGCTGTATCCATTGACGCCGTGGTTCGGCAACATGGCGACAAGCGTGAGCGCGCCATTGCATTAAGTGCGTTAGGTCGGGAAAAGGAGAGCAATTCCAAGCTGAATTAATTCGGTGACCGAAGACTTATATTGATGTGCGGCGTAGTACGATTGTCCAGAGGCTGTATTGGATCAGCTTATCGTGAGAGATGTCCGGTCGGCTCCCACAGGGCCGACGTGAATCACAGACAGCGCGTGTTGCTGAACCTTGCACGACGCACGCATGTCTGGCGGGAGAACTAGGCTCCTTATATAACGAACGTTTTGAGGGAAGAAATTCATCAATCGTCATACTGCAGCAGGATCGAGCCCAGAGGCGTAGGTTACCGTGAAGGGGCCCAATCGCGCGTTTCCTTTTCAGCTTCCGCGATTTCTTCCGGCGTCATTCGCGCCACAATCATCTCACGCGCCTTGAGAGCTTCCATCCGGTCCTTCTCAGTCGCAAAACCTTCCATCGAAAGTTTCAACCACTTGTAAGCCTCAGTCAGGTTCGGTTGCACACCACGCCCGAGCGCATAGGCGACACCAAGACTGAGCTGGGCCCCGGGGAACCCTTTTCGAGCCGCGCGGCTGAACCACTTGACCGCCTCGGAGAAATTTTGCGGAACGCCTCTTCCGGCATAATACATCTGGCCGAGATTATATTGCGAAGGGCCGTGATCTTGGTCCGCGAGCGCCCGCCACAAGCTGGTTGCTGTTACGTAGTCGCCGTGGTTGGCAGCATCGAGCGCGGCTTGGATACGTTCCGATTGGCTCTTCGGAAGCGGCTCGTTTCTCACAATATCCGCAGCGCGATGCGGGACCGCTGGCATAAGCAGCCGCGGTCCGCCTCTTGGCGCCTGAACGGGACGTCCGGTCATCGTCACGCCCATCGATCGGAGGTCGGTGGCATTCAGCCAAACGATTGTATCGGGAGGTGTATCGACCAACTTTTGTGCGATAGGCGCAGGAACGCCGACCTCCATGGAAAAGCGTGCCATGGAACGCGTCGCCGCCATGGCATCCTCCGTCACCTGACCGAATCTATCCGCGGCTCCGTGGATGCCGACGAAGCTTCCATAATCCGCAAATTTCGCTTCGCCGGCTGCGAACACGAGAAAGCATGCAGAGGCACAAGTGGCGCCGTAACCCACAGCGGTCTGCAGATTTGTATGAGCATGGACCAGCCGCGCGAGCCCAAGGCC
>JAATEW010000408.1 GCA_015655535.1 Hyphomicrobiales bacterium
GCGAGGCGGATGAGGGGTTACGATCTCGTCAATTAAGATCGAAACCCCTCACCCGGCTGCCATAGCCCGTTGCTTGCGACGGGCGTCGCTACGCAACGCCCTATGGCAGCCACCCCTCTCCCTCTGGGAGATGGTTACGCCATCAATCATGGACACTTTAGTCGTTCGCAACCGTCTCGGTGTTGAACACGGTCCCTTCGAGCGCGTTGAACACGATGAGGCTGTCGACGCTTTCATGGGCGACGTCCAAGGAATTGATCACCAGCTCCATCGAAGCCGGGCTCAAGGGCGTTGCAATATGTTCCTTGATCGCGTCCTCGCACTCGCCCAGCAACTCGGAAATCTTCTTCAAAGTATCGCCGAGCGGCACCGGCAATTCGCGCCGACCC
Organism: Hyphomicrobiales bacterium; assembly: GCA_015655535.1. Lineage (GTDB taxonomy): Bacteria > Pseudomonadota > Alphaproteobacteria > Rhizobiales > Beijerinckiaceae > Methyloferula. The sequence goes on from JAATEW010000408.1 coordinate 390, forward strand.
TCGGCGGCGCGAATGATGTTATCGTTCAGCTTTTCCAGTTCCGTCTTCAAGCTCTGAATCGACTTCGTGCTCGCTTCGTCCAAATCGGCCATCTTGCATCTCCAACTCGAAAATCCTGCCAACACCGAGCCGATTTACCAGATTGCATGGACGCAATTGCGAAGCGGCTCGGGCAGCGTTTCGGGATTGGCTATAAATCAAGCCTGCACATGTGTCGAATGACTTCGGACGCGGGCATGTCGGAGCCTGTTCATGCGGCCTGGAGATGGGCTGCCGTCTGCAATGCGCTCTCGATGGCTTTGCTGCGGTGTTCGACGCCCATCTGGACTCCCTCGGCAATAATGATCTCTGGCTTCGTGACCCCGATAAATCCGAGCACTGCGCGAAGGTAAGTTTCGAGATGCTCAATCGCCGCCACCGGCGATCCCGGCCCATAGACATTGCCGCGCGAAATCGCAACGATCACGCGTTTGCCGCCGGCCAATCCGACGACGCCCTCAGGTCCATATTGGAAAGTCTTGCCCGGAACGAGAATGCGGTCGATCCATGACTTCAACTGGCTCGGCACCGTAAAATTATACATAGGCGCACCGATCACGACGATGTCGGCTTCAAGGAACTCGTCGAGCACGGCTTGGCTCGTGGCTCTGTTTCCATGGGGATCGGACGTGTCGCCCATGGCCGCGACGATCGGATGGTCAGGCGCCAAATGCGTGGGCGTCAGATGTGCAAGCGGCGCGGCGGCGAGATCGCGATAAGTCACCGCGAGCCCGGGGCAGGTTTGACGCAGCCTATCCGCCACGGCGGCACTGATCGGGCGGCTCGCCGAATTTGCTCCAAGAATGCTCGAGTCGATATGCAACAGCTTCATTTCGTTCACCCAGGTATATATTTGTAACCTGGACTAAATAGATCACCGCTGCTAACCCCCTGCAAGAAGGCACATTTTTGGTACTGGAGCACATGGAAGTAACCGAAGTAACCTTCGAGGAGCGCCACCACGCCATGGAGGGGGACTGCCGCAAGGTCAGCCGGATCCTGGCGCGGGTTGGCGATAAGTGGACTGTGCTCGTCGTCATGCTGTTGAGAGAGGGCCCGCGCCGGTTCAACGAGATCAAACGCATGGTCGGCGGGATTTCGCAGCGCATGCTGACCCTCACCCTCAAGGGCCTTGAACGGGATGGCATGGTGAAGCGGACCATGTTCCCGACGATCCCGCCCCGGGTCGATTATGAACTCACCGATCTCGGCCGTTCGCTCAGCGAACCCGTGATGGCGCTGGGCCTCTGGGCGAAGGCGCATCTGCCGGAAATCGAAGCCGCGCAATCGGCTTTCGACGCACGCGGCAAGAGCGATTGATTATGCCGCGTCCTCGGCGTCGATGAAGCCGCCCGACTGGCGATGCCAGAGCTGCGCATAAAGCCCATTGCGGGCGAGAAGCTGCGCATGGCTGCCGGTCTCGATGATCCGGCCCTCCTGCATCACGACAAGCCGGTCCATGCGCGCGATGGTCGAGAGCCGGTGCGCGATGGCGATCACGGTCTTGCCTTCCATCAGGCTTGAAAGGCTTTCCTGGATCGCCGCTTCGACTTCGCTGTCGAGCGCCGACGTCGCCTCGTCGAGCACGAGGATCGGCGCGTTTTTCAAGATCACGCGCGCGATCGCGATGCGCTGGCGCTGGCCGCCCGATAATTTGACGCCGCGCTCGCCGACCTGGGCCTGATAGCCGATGCGGCCTTCCCAATCTTCGAGGTCCAAAATGAAGTCGTGCGCCTGGGCGCGTTTGGCGGCCAGGACGATCTCGTCACGGCTGGCCAAAGGCCGCCCATAGGCGATATTGTCGCCGATCGAACGATGCAGCAGCGAGGTGTCTTGAGTGAC
>JAATEW010000241.1 GCA_015655535.1 Hyphomicrobiales bacterium
CAAGCAGATGCTGAACGATGTGACATTCGCAGTCGATCCCTATAGCTGCGCGGAAGGCGCGGATGCCGTCGTCATCATGACGGAATGGAACGAGTTCCGCGCGCTTGACTTCGACCGCCTGCGCGACACGATGCGCGGCGACGTGCTGGTCGATCTGCGCAATGTCTATAACGCCGAATTGGCGGCGCAATATGGCTTTGCCTATACCAGCGTCGGCCGCAACACCACCGCCGCCCTCAAAACTGAAATCAAGGCGGCGGAATAGGCTATGCGGCGCCTTGCGCGGCCGCGCCTGGCTTGGTTGGCCGCAATGTCAGTGCGAGCATGCTGATCGCAAGGCCGATCAACATGAGCGAGAAGAATACGTCTATATAGGCCCATAGACTCGCTTGGATTTGGACCTGCTGGCCGATCCAGGCGACGGCGGTGCGATAGGCGCCGGCGCCCGTGCCGACCAATGGCTTCGTCGCGAAATAATTTTGCACCTGCTGCAAGGTTTCGCCATAGGCGGGATTCCAAGTGCCGACATGTTCGGCGAGCCGCGTCTGATGAAATTGCTCACGCCGCGCCAGAGTCGTCTGCGCGAGCGATACGCCGATCGAACCGCCGAAATTTCGTGCGACATTGATGAGCGAAGAGGCCTGATCGGTCTTTTCGGGCGGCAGCCCATTATAGGATGCCGACGTCACCGAATTGAAGACGAGCGGCAGGCCGATCCCGAGATAGACGCGCGACCACGCGAAAAATCCGAAGTTCAAATCGTCATAGACATTCGTCAGATCATACATGGCGGCGGCTATGATCAGGCCGCCGATGATCATGAGATATTTCGGGTCTATGAAGCCGAGGCGGCCGACGACGAGAAACATGACCATCGTCACCGCGCCGCCTGGCGAAATGGCGAGACCGGCCAAAGTGGCCGTATAGGCGAAATCGTCTTGCAGGATCTGGGGCAGAAATTGCGTGGTTGCGATCAGCACGGCCCCAAAGCCGAGCATGATGAGAAAACACGTGCCGAACTGCCGGCTGGCCAGCATCTTGAGATCGATGAGCGGATGCTTTTGCAAAAGCTCCCATGGAATAAAGAGCAATAGCGCGGTGGCGGAGATCGCCGCGAAAGTCACGATGAAATTCGAGCCGAACCAGTCATCCTCCTGGCCGCGGTCGAGCACGACTTCGAGCGCGCCGAGAAAGGTCGCGACCAGGATAAAGCCCACGGCATCAAAGCGGAAATCGCCGCTCTTCCATAATTTTTGCCGCTGCTTTTTCTCTTTCGTTGGCGTCGGCAGCAGCAAAGCCATCGACGCCAGCGAGGCGATGCCGACCGGGACATTGATGAGGAAGCACCAATGCCAGGACCAGTTGTCGCTTAAATAGCCGCCAAGCGCCGGACCGATCGCAGGCGCAAGGACCACCGCGATCCCATAGATGGCAAAGCCCTGGGAGCGCTTCTCGGGCGGAAAAGCCGCCGCGAGGATCGATTGCGCAACAGGGGTCATGCCGCCGCCGGCAAGACCCTGAAAGACGCGGAAGATCAGAAGCGATTGCAAGCTCCAGGCAAAGCCGCAGCAGGCGGAACTGACCGTGAAAAGCGCGATACAGCCCATGAAGAAGGCTTTGCGCCCGAAGATTTCGACGAGCCAGCTCGAGGCGCAAAGCACGATGGAATTCGCGACGAGATAGCTCGTGACCACCCAGGCGGCTTCGTCCGGCCCGACCGCCAGTCCGCCCGCGATATAGCGCAAGGCGACATTGGCGATCGTCGTATCGAGCACTTCCATGAAGGTCGCGACCGACACGAGGACGGCGATGAGATAGGGGTTCGTGCCGGGATATTCCGTGCCGCCCTTGGGCTTCGCATCCTTCGTGCCGCCACTCATGGCTCAGCGGACCCTGACGCTCGGCACGACCGACATGCCTGGACCAATCTCGACATTGGGCAATTGATCGAAGATCAGTTTCACCGGGATGCGCTGCACCACTTTCACATAATTGCCGGTGGCATTCTCGGCGGGCAGGAGACTAAAGGCTGTGCCGGATCCTGCCTGAATGCTATCGACATGACCATGAAACGACCGGCCATAAGCGTCGATCTCGATATCGACGGGCTGCCCTGGCCGCATGTCGGTCAATTGCGTTTCCTTGAAATTCGCCGTCACCCAAAGGTCGAGCGGTACGAGGACCATCAGGGCCTGACCGGGCGTCGCGGCTGCGCCAACCGCGGCTGTCAGCCGCGTCACGCGTCCATCGACGGTCGCATGGAGTTGGGCGCGTGTGAGATTGGCGTCGGCGGTTGCCTTTTGCGCCCGAGCCTGGCCAAGCTGCGCTTCATTGCTCATGACCTGCGCTTTGAGCACATTGACCTGCCGCTCCGCTGAGACGCGCGATGCCACGGCCGCGTCGAGCGCCGCCTGTTTCGAAATGAGGTCGGAGGCGGTCTGCTGCGCATTTTGCACGGTGCCTGCGCCGCGGCGTACAAGATCCTGTGCGCGGGTATCCTGATCGTGCGCATAACTCAGAGCGGCTTCAGCCTGCTCGACTTGTTTTTTCGCCTGCTCGACCTGCGCCTCTTGCGATTCGACCTGCGCGCGCGTGCTGTCGAAGCTGGCCTCGGCCTGCTCGATCTGAGCTTCGGCTTGCTGCACGGTGGCGACGTAATCGCGCGGATCGATACTGGCCAGAAGATCGCCCGCATGGACGATCTGATTGTCGGTGACGGGCACGGCCACGATATTGCCCGCCACTTCCGGGCTGACTGCGACCGGCCGGCCATCGATAAAGGCGTCGTCGGTGGTTTCGAAATGCCGCGCGTGCAAATACCAGATGACGCCGGCGACGATCGCTACAAGCAGAATCGCCAGCGTGACGAGGAGTGCGATCTTATGTGCGCGCAGCTTGTCCCAGATGCTGGTGTCTTGGTCTCCGTCTTCTTCTTGGCTGCGCTGATCGCCGGACTCGTCGTCATCCGCATCGGGTTCGTCATCATGCGGCTTTTGGGGCTGATTTTTCCCGCGCTCGCGCGCTTCCATCTTTTGCCCGCGTTGGCGCGTCCCGTCGCCCTTTTCGGCGGCAGGACCGCGGCCCGCAGTTTCGGATAGGTCGATGACGTCATGGTCAGGCATGTCATCTCCCGTCGCAGTGCGCTGGAACATGATTGGCCTCACCCACGCCCGAAAAGGACATCATTTGGCATGGAACCCTGTTGCTTAAAGCAGGTGGCGGAGGGGGAATTGCTCCCGACCGTCTTCCAACGCGGATCGCGCTTTCGGGTTGCAGCCGATGACTGCGGGATGACGCAGATAAGCTTGCGCCATTTGCGCAAACTGGATTGCCCCCTGGAAACCGCTACGCAGTTTTTTCATCCCGGCTTAGGGCAGCGGACGTTCATATCGAACTGGTCCGCGCCCATAAGTCTTTTTAATCGCATCGGATTGGTCCCAAAACCGGTTCCCACTTTTGGGTCCGATGCTCCAGGCTCCAGGCCCACGAAAGCTTCACGCGAATAATCTCAAAGGGATAAATGGCTCGCATCCGCGCGGGCCGCATTGATTCCTTCGCGAGGTCCGCGTGACCAAAAGCCTTCATCGCCGCGACCGCGCCGAGATCATGGTTCCCTGCGGGATCGGCGAACTGATCGACAAGATCACTATTCTGGAGATCAAGGCGGATCACATTAGCGATCCGCAGCAGCTCGATAATGTGCGCTACGAATTGGCGCTGCTGCGGGTAATGAAGATCGAGAAGAAACTCGTCGGTGCCGCGCTTGAGCGCCTTGAAGGCGAGCTCAAGGCCACCAATGCACGGCTTTGGGATATCGAGGACGCGCTGCGCCTACATGAGGCAAAGCAGGATTTCGGCGCAAGTTTTATCGAACTCGCGCGGCAGGTCTATCAGACGAATGACCGGCGCGCGGCTTTGAAGAAAGCGATCAACATTCTTTTCAATTCTTCGATCGTCGAGGAAAAATCCTACGCAGGCGGTACGCTTTCTGGGCCAAAATCGGGGACCGCATGAAATCGTCGCCACGGCCGCGCGCGCGGGGGGCAACGTCACGTCCTGTTCCAGCCACAGCCGTGCCGCCGATCAGCATCACGCTCTCTCATGCGATCGAACATCTGCAAGCCAAGCGCTTGCAAGAAGCCCTCGATCTTTTGCGATCCTTGCACGGCCTCGATCTCGACGCGGCCCAATCGGCGCTGCTCGGATTGATCTATCTGAGCGTCGAAGCCGATCATGACGCGCTCGCATGGTTCGATCGCGCTTTGCGAGGCGAACCGAAGCCTCAAGGAATCCTGGCGCATCGCGGCTTGGCGCTTCAGCGCCTGGGGCGACGGCAGGAAGCGATCCAGTCCTACGACGAGGCGCTCGCGGCACATGATCTCGATGCGAGCGGCCATTATCATCGCGGCAATCTCTTGCGGGAGACAGGCCGGCTCGATGAGGCGATTGCCTCTTATGATGCCGCTTTGCGGCTCAACCCGGCCTATCCGGAAGCGCTTTACGCCGGTGGCACCGTGCTTCTCGAAGCCGGGCAGCTTGAGGCGTCGCTTGAATTTTTCGAAGAGGCCTTGCGGCTGAAGCCGGAGTTCTGCCAGGCTTGGTTCGGCCGCGGCAACGCGCTTCAAAAACAGGGTCGCCTTCATGCGGCTATCGGCGCCTATAATGCGGCGCTCGCCCTTGCGCCAGGGCACCCGGATATACTGACCAATCGCGGCGTGGTCCTTTATGATATTGGGCAAAATACCGAGGCGCTTGCGTCTTATGAAGAGGCCTTGCGCGCGCGGCCCGATTTTCCGCAGGCTCTGCTCAATCGTGCCAATGTCTATCTGCGTCTTGCAAAGCCGGGCTTGGCACTGGCCGATTGCGAGGCGGCTTTAAAGTTGAAGCCGGATTATCTCGAAGCCTTGAGCAGCAAAGGCATTGCCTTGCGCGACTTGGGCCGCATCCACGAGTCGATTGCGTCTTTCGATGCGGCGCTCGCATTTGCGGCGGGTTTCGCGCATGCCCGCAACAATCGTGCGGCGGCGCGCCTTCTGCTGGGCGATTTCGAACGCGGCTGGGAAGATTACGAGTTTCGCTGGATCGGCGGCGAGACGCCGAAACGCGAGTTGAAATTGCCGCTGCCCGAATGGTCGGGCGAGGTGAGGCCTGGAGACCGTATTCTCGTGTTCGACGAACAGGGTTTCGGCGACGCGATCCAATTTTCGCGCTATCTGCTGCCGCTGGTCGAAGCCGGTGCCAAAGTGACCTTCTTTTGCCGGAAGAAACTTCATCGGCTGCTTGGCACTTTGCATCCGGCGATCAGCCTCGTCGACACGATCGGAAGGCCTGAGGATTTCGATTGTCAGGTCGCGATGTCGAGTCTCCCCTTTATTTGCAAGACAAGGCTCGACACGATTCCATCCGCAACGCCTTATATTTTCGCCGAGGCGGAACGCGTGACGCAATGGAGAAGCCGCCTTGGTCCCGAAGGATTCAAGATCGGCCTTTGCTGGCACGGCAATCAGAATATCCGTGCCGATCCGGCGCGCTCGATTCCCTTGGCGGCTTTCGCGCTACTCGCCGCCGCAGGTGTCAGATTGATCAGCCTCCAGGTCGGCGCGGGCGCGGAACAGCTCGACGATCTTCCGCCGTCCATGCGGGTCGAACGGCTGGGCGATGATTTCGACGCCGGGCCGGATGCGTTTCTGGATACGGCCGCCGTGATGCAGGCGCTCGATCTGATCGTGACCTGCGACACGTCGGTTGCCCATCTCGCAGGCGCCTTGGGGCGTCCGGTCTGGCTTTTGTTGAAGCCCGTGCCGGATTGGCGATGGCTTCTCGACCGCGCCGATTCGCCCTGGTATCCGACGATGCGTTTGTTTCGTCGGGGCGAGGCGGAGAATTGGGCGAACTTGCTCAATCGAGTCGCCCAAGCGCTTCGCGAGCATCTCGATCATCGCGACACATGAAAGCGCCCCGCCTGTTGCCAGACGGGGCGTTTGTCATGTCAATGGATGGTTTAATCGATCACCTGGATCACGCGGCGCGAGCGCGGATCGACCAGCACGGTACGGTCGTTGATGATCGTGTAACGATAGGCGGGTGCGACGTGATATTCCGGCGGCACCTCGTAATAAGTGACGCCTTCCTCCGGCAATACAGCGCCGACCTCGACCGGTTCTGCGTAGCGATAGGAGGAACGGTGCGTGCGTACCACATAATCATGGAACCGCGGGCCTTCGTCTGCGCCGAGCACGCCTGTGACGCCGCCGGTTACACCGCCAACGACGCCGCCCACAACCGCGCCCACGGGGCCGGCGGCCGCGCCGCCTTCGGCTGCGCCTCTCTCAGATCCGCCGATAACGCCCTGAGCCTGAGCTGCGAGCGGAAGAGTCAAAAGACCCGAAAGAACGGCAATACCCATCTTTATCGTCATACAGTCTTCTCCTGTGAAGTTGACTGGGGGACGAACGGCATGTCCAGCGGATGGTTCCAGCGTGGCTGTGAAGTTTGAAAAGCCGGGCGGCGGTTTCTATTGGATGCGCCAATTCTACCGTGCCTTCGACTGCACTGACCTCTCCGGCTTGCGCCGCGCGGAGCGGGATGCTACCGCCGAGCCTATGAGAATTTTTCGCGACAAGCGAAAATTTGGGCCAATCATTATTAGGCTGAGATGACAATTCGTCTTCATAAAGGTGACCTGCCGGACGGCACGACTTACGGCGATGCAGTTGCAATCGATACGGAAACCCTTGGATTGGTCCCACAACGCGACCGGCTCTGCGTGGTTCAATTGTCGGGCGGCGACGGCAATGCCGATGTCGTTCAGATCGCGCCGGGACAGACGCGCGCGCCCAATATCGAGCGTCTATTGGCCGATCGTGGCGTCACCAAACTGTTTCATTTCGCGCGGTTCGACATTGCGATTCTCTACAAGACTTTCGGCGTCATGGCGGAGCCGATCTATTGCACCAAGATCGCCTCGAAACTGGCGCGGACCTATACCGACCGGCATGGGCTGAAGGATCTCGTCCGCGAGCTTCTCGCCGTCGAATTGTCGAAACAGCAGCAATCCTCCGATTGGGGCGCGGACGCATTGAGCGAAGCGCAACTCACCTATGCGGCCTCGGACGTGCTGCACCTCCATGCGCTGCGCGCCAAGCTCGATATGATGCTATTGCGCGAAAACCGGTTTCAATATGCCGAAGCCTGTTTCGCGTTTTTGCCGGTGCGCGCCAAACTCGATTTGGGCGGCTGGCCGAATACGGATATATTTTCCCACGAGTAGGGGGCTCGTCTACGCCCGCGCGTGCCATGTTGGTGTGGGCTAGGCGATTTAACGTCGTTTAAGCGTAAATTTTTCTAAAACGGCGCCGCTTCAGACTTGAGTTTGCGACAGCTTAGCCGTTGATCTCACGGAGCTTTCCGAGACGTTTCGATAAATGCTCGCGCTTGGCGCCGAAAGGAGCAGATTTCGGACAAGGTTTTGCAATAACAAAAGCCTAGCCTATGATGACAAATCTGATCCGTGCGTTTCCCATGTCATCACCGGCGGCTAAGACTGTGCAAAAGCCGCCGCTCGCCAAAGCAGCGCTGAAATGACTGTCTAAATCGACCGGAAAGATTTTAATGATTTTGCGGAATCAATTCCGGTCCGGGTCAGATTTGGGGTTCATGCTTGAGCTTAAGGCCGGATACGGTTTCTGAATCGCGCCGTGATAGCGTAAAATCGATCGCAAATGGATGTGACGGATAGAATGGTCGGCGCACGATTTGAGATAGTGGTGCCACAGCGGCATGATGCGCTTCGCACGGCTGATCGTCATTCCGCGCGCGTCCGGTTTCTGCGGCGAGCCATTGTCATCGGCGCAAGCGTGACCAGCGCTTTCATCGCGATCATCGCGCTGTTCGATCCCTTCAAACATTTGCCAGTCTCGATTTCCGTCGCCTCCGTCCATTTGAATGGAACGCGCGTGACGACGGAGGATCCGAAGATGACCGGCTTTCGCAAGGATGGCCGTGCCTATGAGATCGTCGCTTCATCCGGCATTCAGGACATTCTCGATACCAACATCACGGATCTGGTCGGCGTTAAGGCCAAAGTCGTCATGGGCGACGATTCGACCGCGCGCGTGCTGGCCGGCTTCGGAACGCATGACAGTCTCCACGACACGATGAAGCTCCGCGAAAACGTGCATATCCTGAATGCGGCCGGCTACGAGTTCTTCATGAAATCCGTGACGATGAATTTCAAGAGCAATGACATGGTCACCGACGAACCCGCGACATTGCTGTTGAACGGAGCGCGGTTCGATTCCGATCGCATGACCATCGAGGACAATGGTCACAGGGTCACGTTTGAAGGGTCGGTGAAATCCGTCATTCAACAGGATTCCACCGACACGTCCGTGGGCGCCGTGACGAGCGCCGAACGATGAGGAGCTTGATGCGCGACCCGTTTTCTGCGCGACGCCGCGGCTTCGTGCTGGCTTTGATGTTTTGTATCGCGGCGGTGCCCGCTTTTGCGGAAAAAGCTTCGGAAAAAAACCAAGCGTCGGGTGGCGGCCCACTGCCGGGATCGAGTTCGAAAGAGCCGATCAATATAGACGCCGCGAAGCTCGATTATTACGATAAGGAACAAAAGCTGGTCTACACGGGCAATGTCGTGGCCGTGCAAGGCGAGAGCTGTTTGCTGGCCCCCGTGCTCACCATATTCCTCATGCCGAAAGATCAGGCGAATGGGACCGGCACGCCGTCTGCGACCAATAATCAGGTCCGCCGGATGGAAGCCTCCGGTCCTGTGACACTGACACAAAAGGACCAGGTCGGGACCGGCGATAACGGCATTTACGTGAAGGCCGACAATAAAGTTTATTTGAACGGAAACGTGACATTGACGCAGGGCCCGAATGTCACGAAAGGCGACAAACTCGTCTACGATCTCAATACGAGCCAGGCCGTCGTCACCGGCAATGTCCGGAGCCTGTTTTTGCCGAATAATAACGCGCCCGAGGATGCTGCACCGAAGAAATTCGCCAAATGCGGAGGATCAACCAAAGTTGGGGCTCCCCGGAATGACGCAGCGTTAAAAACGCAATGAGCGCGTTCTGGCTCTTGTCAAAACCCGTCGCCGCGTTGAAATGGATCGATGGGAAAGCGCCCTGATCATGTCATTCTGCCGGGCCGTATCTTTCCAGCCTAAGTCAGCCGAGGGTCCGCACGTTTTGCTTGTGAGATCGACCCGTTCTTTTTCGGCGCGGAACGCCGCGGCGGGCTGGCTCGCCGCGCTTATTGAGCCTATATTTATGTTGTTTCATAAGCTGTTTCGGTCATCGGGCAAGGAGCGGGCGGAGGCGCCCGCGGCCGGCTATGGCGATTGGCTCATGGAAGAAACGCAGGCCGTCGAGTCGCAATTTGACGATCGCCTTCCAGCCGAATGGCTGCCCGAGGATCTTTCCGCCGCGAAACCCGTCAGCGCGCCCAACCTCTATCAGCAGCATGCGCCCGGACCGGCGGAGCAACCCCGCGTTGACACGGACGGCCTGCTTTCGGTGCGGCATTTGCGCAAAATCTACAAAGGCCGCCGCGTCGTGGAGGATGTCAGTCTTGAGGTAAGGCGCGGCGAAGCCATTGGATTGCTTGGCCCCAACGGTGCCGGCAAGACGACGGTTTTTTACATGATCAGCGGGCTTGTGCGGCCGGACGTCGGTGCCATCGAAATCGACGGCCATGATGTCACAATCCTGCCA
>JAATEW010000104.1 GCA_015655535.1 Hyphomicrobiales bacterium
CAAGCTTGAGACCGTGATCGCCGAGGTCTGCCGGTTCTTCGACGATGATCCGACACTCTTTCGTTTTTTATTGCTCGTGCAGCATCAAGGATTGCCGCGCGTCAAGCACGGGCCTGACAATCCGGTCTCGATTATTCAGGCCATGGTTGAGACGGCTGTTCAAACGCAGGCGATCACGCTGAGAGATGCAGCACTTGGCACTGCCATGATATTCGGCCTGATCCTGCAACCGGCAACTGCGATTGTTTATGGACGCATGGAGCCGCCTTTCAGCCGTTTTGCGGATTCGATTACCGGTGCCTGCTGGCGCGCACTTAATCCTTAAGAAGGATTGTTTCATGAGTACCCATTCTCTTAACGCTTCGCTTTTGAAACGCCGCGCCGATGAGAACGATCGCGCGTCGCGCGATGGCGTTCTTCCGGCCGTCGTGAAAGAGCGCGTGATTATGGCGCATGGCTGGCTCGGTCTGCCGCGCGAACTGGCAAAGCTTGGCAAAGCTTTGGAAGCGGCAGGATTCGAGATCGACTATGTCTGGCATCATACGCTCTTTGGCCAGTATGAGGCGTCAATCGATGCTGCGCTTAGGAAAATAGAAGCAGATGAAGATCGACCGGTGCATCTTATCGGTCTCAGCTATGGCGGATTGATCATGCGAGGCGCGGCGGCTGCGAGTTCAGCTGATATTCGCTCGATGCTTTTGATTGGCGTCCCAAACGCCGGATCGCCTTTGGCGGATCTGCTGTGCCATGTGTTTCCAACGCCGGCAGTCCGGCGTCTTCGCAGCGTCGCGCCGCCGCTTCCTGAACCGCCACTCGGCATTCGTGTTGGATGTATTGCCGGCGATCGCGGAGGGTTGCTGGGGTTGTTGCTCAAAACTCCAAACGACAGCCTTGTAACCATCATGTCAGCGTTCAAGGTCAGGCATGATTATGAAGCGATCGTTCATTGTAATCATTATATGCTTCCAAACCGTCCCGAAACCCTTGGGCACGCCGTCGCGTTTCTTTTGGGTAAAACCAGTGCCGCGTCGGAAAGCCGGAGACTTGGCTGATAGATTTTTGCGCCGGCGAGGCGGCAACGCTTCCCTTGCAGGCTGAATCGGTCTTTTTGACACTATGGCGGAAGCTCAAGCGACCAATGTCCCCGAAATCAGCGTCGGCGAATTATATGGCGCGCTCAAGCGAAGATCGTCTCGGCTTCAATTGTCGGTGAAGGGCAGGTCGGCAGAGAAGCTTGGCATGGCGATTAAGGCTTGGCTTGAGGCCAGCCTTTTCACGCGCTGTGATTTGTCTTCGCGGAGGCGCGCTGCTTCGCGCGCCGGTAATCCCACCGGGCATAGGCGGCAAGAACCGTGGCTCCGGCCAGCACGACGGCCATGAAAATATATTCGTTCATTGGATTTCATCCAAAGCGTTGAGGGACCAACGTCCGAGTAAATGTAGTATCAGCCCGACGACAAGCCAAGCGTATCTGGTCAGGCTTGGTTCCGCGCCTATGACGAGTGGGGTAAAGAACCCGGCGGCGGCAGCGGCGACGCCGCAGTTGTTTAACCCGGTTGCTGTGAGCTTGATCTTTTCTTCGGCCGAGCTCATTTTTAAAATATCCCTTATAATTCAAATAATTGATCCGGGTTTTCGCTTTCGCCAGCGTGAATCGCGTACATCTGCGACCATCTCTAGCACGCTTGCGTGCGAAATTGGCGCTACGTGCCGGCAAGCAGATATTTCGAGGGTTGAGGCAAACAAGCACTGCGCTTTTTGCTTCCCTTGATGGAATCGGTCCATATGACACGCATGATCGAAACTCAAACGGCGGCGGCATCCGTCACCAATGTCCCGGAAATCAGCGTCAGCGAATTATCCGGGGCGCTCAAGCGAACGATCGAGGATCGCTTCGGCTTCGTGCGTGTGCGCGGCGAGATTTCGAATTATCGCGGCCCGCATAGCTCCGGCCACGCTTATTTCTGCTTGAAGGACGAAGGTGCCCGCATCGACGCCGTCGTCTGGAAAAGCGCCTTCCAGCGCATGCGGGTCAAGCCGCAGGAGGGTCTCGAATTCATCGCGACGGGCAAGGTCTCGACCTATCCGGGCAAATCCTCCTATCAGATCATCATTGAGCAGATCGAGCCGGCTGGCATCGGCGCGCTCATGGCGCTCTTCGAAGAACGCCGCAGGCGGCTCGCGGCCGAAGGCTTGTTCGACGAAGCGCGCAAGCAGCTTCTGCCGTTTTTGCCCGAACGCATCGGCGTCGTGACTTCGCCGACAGGCGCGGTCATCCGCGATATTCTGCATCGGATCGAAGATCGCTTTCCGGTCCATGTTCTTGTCTGGCCGGTGCGCGTGCAGGGCGAGACTTCGGCCGCCGAAGTCACAGCCGCCATTGAAGGCTTCAATCTTCTGCCGGAAGACGGGCCCTTGCGGCGCCCCGATCTCATCATCGTCGCGCGCGGCGGCGGTTCGCTCGAAGACCTATGGAGCTTTAACGAGGAAATGGTCGTGCGTGCGGCCGCCTCCAGCTTGTTGCCGCTGATCTCCGCGATCGGCCACGAGACAGATTGGACGCTGATCGACTATGCCGCCGATCTCCGCGCGCCGACACCGACGGGCGCCGCTGAAAAGGCCGTGCCGGTGCGACTCGAACTTTTGGCCTCCATGGCCGATCTCGATCGCCGTCATCAAGGCGCGATGCTGCGCCTGATGGACCGCCAGCGTGCCGGGCTGCGCGCGCTGACGCGGGCACTGCCGCACGGCGAGGCGATCGTCTCAGTGCCGCGCCAGAGATTGGATCGTGCCGGCTCCGGCCTCGCGGGCGCTTTGATGCGCGGGCACGACCGGCATCGCATCGCGCTCGCGCGCCTATCGCATCGGCTGGCGAGCCAATCGCCGCATGCGAAAATGGCCCGTGCCGGGCAAAGGCTTGAAGCGCTCGAGGCGCGGATGGCGCGCTGTCTCGAGGTCGGCTTCGAGCGGCGGACGCAAAGGCTCGCCCATGCCGCCGCGCGGCTCACGACGGCACGGGCAACGCGCCTGCGTGCGGAAAAAGAGCGAATTTCTGCGGCCACAAAAACTTTGGAAGCGCTCGCGCGCCGCCAAAGCCGGGGTTTCGCGGCGGGACTCTCTCTTCGTGCCGCGCATCTGCGGTCGCTTAGCCAATTGTTGCAATCGCTCGGCTATCGCCAGGTTCTGGCGCGCGGCTTCGCCCTCGTCCGCGACGCCGAAGGGCGGCCCTTGCGGCTTGCATCTCAGGTGGAAGACGGCGATCGGCTCGATATAGAATTCGCCGACGGTAGCAAGGCGGCGGTCGCCGGCGCAACGGGAGTTGCCGCCGGAGGCGCGACGAAACGTCTCGCCGACAAGCCTGCTGGCAAAGATGCCAAAAAGACCGGGCAAGGATCGCTTTTTTGAAATTCGAGCCGGGCGTGGTTTAGATTGCCGCCTCGCCGAATGTTTCGATCTGCCAGGAAGGATCACGTGCCCAGGATTCATTTGATTTGCCGCAATCCGCTTTATCTGACCGCGGTCCAACCTCCCGAATATGAAAGCGGTTATTGGACCTTGTATGAATCGGAAGCCGAGCGCCTCGTGAACGGAAACCTCTATCTGCACCAGAAGAAATCCGAGCCTTCCTATTTCGGCGGAACGATTGTCGGCTTCCGCCTGTCGACCGAGGTTGAGCCCTATCCGGGCAAGATCGTCTTCAAGGTCGCGGCGCAAGATGGCTGCAAGGACATTCCGTGGGAAGGCGATAAACACCCTATGGCGTGGATGGGAGGCATACTCGATTGATCGAACTTTCTCGCGGCGGTTTTAGCTCTTCATGATCCTGGCGCTTCTTTCGGATATCCATGGCAACCGCGAGGCCTTGCAGGCCTGCCTGATCGATGCGGCGTCGCACGGGGCGGAGCAATATGCCTTTCTCGGCGATCTCGTCGGCTATGGCGCCGATCCGTCCTATGTGGTCGAGACGGTGGCGGGTTTCGCGGCCAAAGGCGCGATCGTCATCAAGGGCAACCACGACGTCGCGGTGACGTCGCCGTTGCGCGGCATGAACGGTCATGCACGGCACGCGATCGAATGGACGAAAGACCGTTTGAGCGAGGCCGAAAAAGCCTTCCTTGAGGCGCTGCCTCTGTCGGCAAGTCTCGGAGACGTGCTTTTCGTGCATGGCGATGCGTCCGATCCCGCCGGCTGGATCTATGTCATGGGGCCACACGAGGCGGAGCGCTCCATGCGCGCGACGCAGTATCGCGTGACCTTCAGCGGCCATGTCCATCGGCCGCAATTGGCGCGCATGCCTTTGAAAGCGGAATCCGACCTTGGATCGACGCGCTCGGCCACTCCCGTCGCACGTCTCGTCCATCTGCTCGAACGCGATATGAAATGGCACGCGGTTCTGGGTTCCGTCGGGCAGCCGCGCGACGAAAACCCCGAAGCCTCCTACGCTCTTTATGACGACGCGGCGGCGGCGCTGACTTTCATGCGGGTTTCCTACGACATTGCCAAGGCGGCGGAGAAGATCCGGGCGGCGGGCCTGCCTCCGGCGCTCGCGGATCGTTTATTCGCCGGACATTGACAGCGGGAGATCGGGAGTGGAAAAGCGATGCCATCTGCATTATCTTGAAGACTTCCACCCCCGCATGAGTTTCGATTCGCCATGAACCGCTACGAACGCCGTCCTGTTTCCGTCGGAGAAGCCGAAGTCGTCTATCTCGACGGCGATATTCGCGTGGTCCGGCCCGGGACTTTCGTGCGCTGCGCTGTTACCGGCGCGCTGATCCCGCTCGAGGATCTGCGCTATTGGAATGTCGATC
Organism: Hyphomicrobiales bacterium; assembly: GCA_015655535.1. GTDB lineage: Bacteria > Pseudomonadota > Alphaproteobacteria > Rhizobiales > Beijerinckiaceae > Methyloferula. Next base: position 4,812 of record JAATEW010000104.1, read on the forward strand.
TGCAGGAACCCTATGCTACGCCAGAGGCCAAGCTTCAGCGGCTCGGAATTAAGTTGAAATCTTAAACAGCTGCGATCTGTGCCCGCGCGTCGCTCAGGGCCTTCATCAAAAGATCGTCAAGGGTCTGCGTGTCGTCGAAGACAAGTGAGACAGGCAAAGCAAGCGGTTGCGGCAGAGCCGGGTCGAGCGCAGCGAGAAGCGGCGCGATCCGGACGAAATCCTTTTCCGTCGTGACCAGCATGGTCTTCCGTTCCGCCGCCTCTGCCTGCAAGTGCCGCAGCTCTTCCGCCGAATAGACATGGTGATCGGGGAAACTCCGCCATCCCGCGATTGCGGCGCCACAATCCAAAAGAGTGGCTTTGAATTTTTCGGGCAGGCCGATCCCAGCGAAGGCGACGACCTTTTGCCCCGCGAACTGACTCGCCATCTCTTTCGGGGCGACAAATCTTGCGGTCAGCACGGGCTTCTTCGACGCACGGAAAGTGTCGTGCAATGCTGCCGCGCCCTCTCCGGCAAACAGCACGGCCGAGACGCAGGCCAATTGCCCTTCGAGCGGCGCGCGTAAGGGACCGGCTGGAAGACAAAGTCCATTGCCGATGCCTGCCATGCCATCGACCACGGCGAGCCGCAGATCGTGAACGAGAGACGGGTTTTGCAACCCGTCATCGAGGATGACCACGCTCGCCCCGGTCTTGGCGGCAAGCGCTGCCGAGGCGACGCGGTCGGCGCCGACGATTGTCGGCGCCACACGGGCCAAAAGCAAAGCTTCGTCTCCGACGTCTTCGGCTGTATGACGCGCGGCGTCGACGCGGACCGGACCGCGTCTGGCCTTTCCACCATAGCCGCGCGATAGAAACACCGGCTTTTCCCCTTGCGCCTGCAAACGGTGCGCAATAGCAATCGCGGTTGGCGTCTTGCCGGCCCCGCCCGCGACGAAATTCCCGACGCAAAAGACTGGAACAGCCGCACGCACCCCGCCGCGGCTCATGCGCTGCGCGGTGACGGTCCCATAGGCCCATCCGAGAGGGGCGAGCAGTCGCGCCAACAAATTTGGCTTGGGCTGCCACCAGAAGTCAGGTGCGCGCATGATCCTTCAATGAATGTTTCGGCTTCTTCTCATGCACTATAAACAGAAGCCGTGCATAGTGCAGGCGCGCCGAACCAAGGACCGCTATGTGACCCGCCTGAAGACAGATCTCGTCACCTATGAGTTTGAGGCGGATATCGCCCTGATCGGCCTCAACCGGCCGGCAAAGCGCAATGCGATTGACGATGATCTTCTGGGCGCGCTGATAGAAGCCGTTGCGAAGGCCACGACGGAGGCCAAGGCTGCGGTCCTTTTCGGCCATGGCGCGCATTTCTGCGCCGGGCTCGATCTTGCCAAACATGCGCGCAAAACGCCGGTCGAAGCGCTGAAGACGTCGCGGCATTGGCACGCGGCTTTCGAGCAAATCGCGCGCGGCGACATTCCTTTTGTCGCCGTATTGCATGGCGGCGTGATCGGCGGCGGGCTTGAGCTCGCGGCATCGGCCCATATCAGAATTGCCGATGAGACGGCTTTCTTTGCTCTGCCAGAAGGCAGTCGCGGGCTTTTGGTCGGCGGCGGGGGCTCTGTGCGGATTGCGCGGTTGATGGGCGTCGCACGTATGACCGATTTGATGCTGACGGGCCGTGTGCTCTCGGTGCGCGAAGGTTTTGACGCCAATCTCGTTCAATATATTGTCGAAAAAGGGCAGGGCCTCGCCAAAGCCAAAGAGCTTGCCGCGCGCATGGCCGGCAATGCGCCTTTGTCCAATTTCGCGATATTGCAGGCCTTGCCGCGCATTCAGGACATGGCGCAGGAGGATGGGCTTTTCGTCGAAAGCCTGATGAGCGCCTTCACGCAGACAAGCCCGGAAGTGAAGGCGCGTATCGACGATTTTCTCGACAAACGCGCGGTGCCCGTATCCGGGAAAGCGTCCAAGCCTATTCGTAGCAAATGATCTCGCGCTCGCCGTGCCGGACGATGGCGAGATTGTCGTGATTGCCGGGCTTGCGGCGTATGGCGCGGCGCGGGCGGCGCTTGGCGACAGTGGTCATGCAGCGCCGCCGGGGCGTCGAAGGGCCTCGTTTTTCATCCGCCGATGCGACCAAAGCAAGATGGCTTTCGCGATCCGGCCGGACGAAAAAATCCGCCCATTGCCGCCGCAGATCCTCCGCCTGCTGCATGTCTTTCGACGCTTCGAGAAAGACGCTGAGGTCGGGATCTTGATGCGCCAATTTGATCTCGTACACGTCGCCGTCCTGCCGCGTGCGGGCCTGAAGTGTCACGCCGCTATAGGCTTGCGCCGGAATATGAATGCGCATTTTCACGCCCTTCAACACCCGTTCGATCCGGATCATGTCATTGGCGAGCGTGATGAGCCGCATGCCTTCATCCGCACGCGAATCGAGCGCGAGGCGTCTGTTGGTTTCGATGCGGGCGATATGCTGTGTGCAGGCCATTGAGGCGGTCCTTGCGGCTGGAACTCGATGCGCAAGAATTGCCGCCGCGGGCCTGTCGATTTGCTAATGAGGCTGGTGAAGAAGCCGTGAATCGCCCTTTCTGCCAAGGGTTTATCCGGGCATGGCTGAGAAGGGTTTGTCCTAATCGGTCGAATTTTACATAAATCGCGCCCGGCATATTGAACGCCCGCCCATGGCTTTGCGCTTTCAGCCTCGGCTGAGCCGCAGCCTTGCGACATTCCTGCGCTTGAATCCCGTGGTCCACAAGGATAAGGCAAGCTTCATTCCTTAATCCTAGAGACCGGTCATCGCTTTGGATTCGATCGTGCTTGGGGACGCCCTGGCCACTTCCTTTACCAATATTATGCATCACGCCGGTGAGCTTGCTCTCGGCTATTTCAATCAGGGTGCCAAAACCAGCGCGGAAGTCACGACCAAGCCCGGCGGCTCGCCCGTCACCGAGGCGGATTTTCTGGTCGATCGCTATCTCAAGGAAAAGCTCGAAGCGCTCGTGCCGGAGGCCGCCTGGCTCTCCGAGGAAACGGCCGATACGGACGCGCGGCTCTCGAACGGGCTCGTCTTGATCGTCGATCCAATCGACGGCACGCGCGGTTTCGTCAATGGCGATGCGACCTGGGCCATCGCGGTCGGATTGATCGCGGACGGGCGCCCTATTCTGGGCGTTATCCATGCGCCGGCGCTGAAAGAAACCTATGTCGCCGTGAAGGACCAAGGGGCTTTTCTGAACGGCCGGCGGATCGCCGTCTCGAAACGCCCGTCGCTCGACGCCGAGGCGCGTGTCTCCGGCCCCTCGGGGCTCGCGTCAATGCTCAAGACGGCCGGTGTCCAATTCAATCTGCAGCCGAAAATCCCTTCGCTCGCCATGCGGATCGCCCGCGTCGCCTCCGGCGATCTCGACGCCGCTTTTGCATCCGAACATGCGCATGACTGGGACATAGCGGCGGCCGATCTCGTTCTGCATGAAGCCGGAGGCGTCTTGTCCGGTCTCGCCGATGGTCCGCTCATTTACAACCGGAGCGATACCCGCCATGGCCTGCTGACCGCCGCGCCCGAGCAGATTCATGCGGAGCTCAATGGCGCGTTCCGCCGCGCCAAGACGGCGGTGCACTAACATTATGTGGGAAGACAGTTCGATGTCTCAGGAGGCTTCAGCCCAATTGCTTCACCTCGTTTTCGGAGGCGAGCTCGAAAATCTTGAGGGCACGACATTCAAGGATCTGTCGAAAATCGACCTCGTCGGCATGTTTCCCGATTATGCGTCGGCTTATGCCGCCTGGAAAAGCAGAGCGCAGGCGACCGTGGACAATGCCCAGATGCGTTATTTCATCGTTCATCTGCATCGCCTGATGGACCCGGCCAAGGGCGAATGAGGCGATTTTTCTGATATTCCATCTAGCCTTCCGTGCGAGCTGAATGATAATCACTGCCGCTGGCTTTCGAAATTTACGTGATCGTTTGATATTCAATCCGGCGCGCGAGACGCTATCATCCTACCTCTTTTCCGCTTGAGTATCGACCCGAGCCACGCCGGCAATGCCATTGGCTTTGCTGGTAAAGACATGCTCAAATCTTTCATTCTGACGTGCTCCAGGCGAAGCGGTGATGAAAGGCACATTTCTCCTTCTGATCTACCGGGCCGCCAGTGCCGCTTTCGCACCTTTCGCGCCTCTCTTTCTTTACTGGCGCCAGGGGCAGGGCCTGGAGGACAAGCAGCGCGTCAGGGAGCGTCTCGGGGTTTCGCGCCAAACGCGTCCCGACGGGCCTCTCGCTTGGTTGCATGGCGTGAGTGTGGGCGAAAGCCTCGCGCTTTTGCCTTTGCTTGAGCGGCTCGCGGCGCGCGGCTTCCATATTCTTCTCACGACGGCGACTGTCACTTCTGCCGCCGTCATGGCGCAGCGTCTGCCGCCCGGCGCCATTCATCAATATATTCCGCTCGACGTGCCGCGCTTCATGACGCGTTTTCTCGATCATTGGCACCCCGATTTCGTGTTCATCGCCGAATCCGAAATCTGGCCCAATCTTTTTCGCGAGATTCATCGCCGCGATAGTCCTTTGGTTCTGGTCAACGCACGCATGTCGGCGCGGTCGTTCCGCCGCTGGCGGCATGTGCCGCGCTCGGCGCAGGCTCTGATGGAAAAAACCGAATTCTGCCTGGCCCAATCTCAGGCGGATGCCGAACGCCTGACTCAGCTCGGCGTACCCCGCGTCTATGTGGCGGGTAATCTCAAATATGATGTCGCGCCGCCGCCGGCCGATCCGCAGACCCTCGCCGATCTGAAGGCGAGGGTCGGAGGCCGCCCCGTCTGGCTCGCCGCCGCGACACATGCCGGCGAAGATCAGATCGTCTTCGACGTGCATCGCAGGCTCTTGCCGCATTTTCCCAATCTGCTCACGATCATCGTGCCGCGTCATCCGCGCCGCGGCGCCGAGATCAAACAGCTTGCGGAAAGCCGGGGGCTGCGATGTCAGCTTCGCTCGGAGGATCGCAGAGGACAGCCGCTCGAGGGCCTCTATATCGGCGATACGATCGGCGAGACGGGGCTTTTCTACAGGCTGAGCGGCATTGCCTTTATCGGCAAATCCCTGGGGGGGGGCGGCGGGCAAAGCCCGATCGAAGCGGCGAAGCTCGGCTGCGCCATCCTTCACGGGCCGAATGTCGCCAATTTCACAGATGTCTATGAACGTCTCGACGCGACACATGGCGCGGCAACGGTCGTCGATGTGGAGACGCTGGCGCGGGCGCTCGCTTATCTCCTTGCCGATGCGGCGAAAATGCGGGACATGGCGCGCGCCGCGACCGAGGTCGTCGAGAGTCTCGGCGGCGCTTCCGACTTCATCATGAAGGCGATCGAACCGCATATCGTGCAAATGATGGTCGAGCAGCGCGTTGCCCGGCCCTCATGATGCCTTGGGTTGCAGCGTTTCGGCCAGTTCGCGAAAGGCGTCCTCGCTGGCTTTGTCCGTGGGCGATAGCATCCTGGCTTCATAGATCTTCGGGACGAGCGACACGGCTTGATCGAGATCGGCGTCATGGCACGGCTAATACCTGCCCATGAGACTCAGATCGAGCGTATCTTCGAAACGGGCGATCAGGGCTCGGAGC
>JAATEW010000072.1 GCA_015655535.1 Hyphomicrobiales bacterium
CGGCCGAAATGGCCCATGTCGGCGTAAAGCGCTTCGGCGCCGGTCACGGCCAGAAAGACGGAGCCCAATACCGCGAAACCCAAAAATCCATGGCTGAACAAAAACTGCAGACCATGAATCGGATTGAAAGCATAGAGAATACGCGGCGCATCGCCGATATGGGCTATCCCCAAAATGCCGATGACCGCGAAGAAAACCACCATCACCGGGCCGAAGAAGGCCGCAACCCGCGCCGTGCCGTGGGTTTGCACCCAGAAAACCGAGACCAGAATCAAAACGGTGAGCGGTATGACATAGGGTCCGGATTCCGGAGTCACGAGATCGAGACCTTCGATTGCCGACAGGACGGAAATGGCCGGCGTGATGATCGCATCGCCGGAAAACAGCGCGGCGCCCGCGACCCCTAGGAAAAACACCGGCGCGGCACGCCGTCCAAGCGCGCTTTGCGCCAAGGCCATCAGCGACAGGATACCACCTTCGCCTTTATTATCGGCGCGCATCAGGAAGAGCACATATTTCGCCGTGACGGTGAAAAACAGCGCCCAAAGCAGCAAGGACACCGTTCCGATGACGCCCTCGTCGGTGATCCCGGCATTTTTGCTGTGGATCAACGATTCCCGCAGCGCGTAAAGCGGGCTTGTGCCGATGTCGCCATAGACCACGCCGATCGATCCGACCGCCAAAGCGGTAAATGTCGGTTTTAACGGGGGAACGGCAGGGTGGGCGGCTGTGAGCCCGTCCGCGACCGGCGGCGGGATTTGATCTTGCGCGATCTGCGACGCCATCTTGTGTCCTTCAAGGGACTCTTGCGGCCGCTGGAAGCAAGCCCGTGAAGCAGCCGCGCGGAGGCATATAGCGTTTTTATATACGTTAGAGAAGGGGTCTCCCCTATTGGACGCGATTGATCCCTATTGACCTTAATGCCGCATGCGACGGTAGCTTAACGGCAACATCTCAGGCCGCGCGGGCGAACGCCCCGCCTGCGAAATCCGTTGTCCGTACGCATTCCTCCTGCCATGCAGAGCCCATGACTCTTTTTGGTCCCGCGCTTCCGATCGACGACGTTTTGGACGAGATCGGCGCCTGCCTCACCGCGGAGCGAAACGCTGTGCTTGTCGCTCCGCCCGGCGCCGGCAAGACGACGCGGGTGCCCCTGCACCTCCTCGCTGCGTCCTGGATGGCCAAGCGCAAGCTCATCCTGCTCGAACCCAGGCGGCTCGCCGCGCGGGCCGCGGCCGAACGGATGGCCTCCATTCTGGGGGAGAAAGTCGGCGAGACCATCGGGCTGCGCATGCGGCTCGAAGCACGGGTTTCGGCCAAGACCCGCATCGAGGTGGTCACGGAGGGCGTTTTCGCCCGCATGATTTTGAATGATCCCGGCCTCGATGGAGTAGCTGGGGTTCTCTTCGACGAATTTCACGAAAGATCGCTCGACGCCGATCTCGGCCTTGCGCTGGCGATCGACGTGCAGTCGGGCCTGCGCGACGATCTGCGCATCCTTGTCATGTCGGCGACCTTGGATGCTGCCCGGGTCGCGACGCTGCTCGGCTCTTGTTCTATTATCGAAAGCCTCGGGCGAAGCTTTCCGGTCGAGACCATCTATCTCGGCCGCGACCCACGCGAAAAAATCGAGGATGCTGTCGCACGAGCGACCATCAAAGCCATGGGCGAAACGGGAGGCTCGGCGCTGGTCTTTTTGCCTGGGCAAAGCGAAATCCGCCGCACCGCCGCGCTACTCGAGCCAAGATATGCCGGGACCCCTGTCGAGATCGCGCCGCTCTATTCGGCCCTTGATAAAAAAGCGCAGGATCAAGCCATCGCACCCGCCACGAAGGGCCACCGCAAAGTGGTGCTCGCGACCTCGATCGCGGAGACTTCGCTTACGATCGAGGGCGTGCGCATCGTCATCGACTCAGGGCTCGCCCGCGTGCCGCGTTATGAACCGGATACCGGCCTGACGCGGCTCGAAACGCAACGGGTCTCGCGCGCGGCGGCCGACCAGAGACGCGGCCGCGCCGGGCGCACGGAACCCGGCACCTGCTACCGGCTTTGGGAAGAGGCCGCGACGGGATCATTCGCTGCTTTTGCGACGCCGGAGATTTTGGCCGCCGACATGTCGGGCCTGGTGCTCGATCTTGCCTCCTGGGGCGTGCGCAATCCGGCCGAGGATTTGCGCTGGCTCGATCCGCCGCCGCAACCGGCCTTGATCGAAGCCCGCGCGCTCTTGCAAGCGCTCGGCGCGCTCGAAGCCGACGGCACCCTCACGGACCATGGCAAGGCGATGAGCAGACTGGCTCTGCCGCCGCGCCTCGCGCATATGCTGATCAAGGAGGCGGAAGCCGGCGAAGGCGCATTGGCCGCCGAGATCGCCGCCATCCTCGTCGAACGCGGGCTTGGCGGCGATGCTGCGGATCTCACGATCCGGCTCACGGAGTTTCGGCGCGACCGCTCGCGCCGGGCGGAAGATGCACGGCGTCTCGCGCAGAATTTCGCACGGCAAGCGGGCGCGGAACGGCAAATCGCAGGCGACAATTTTCGCGCCGGAGCGTTGCTCGCATTGGCTTTCCCGGAACGCATCGCCAAGGCGCGTGGCAAGCCGGGCGAGTTTCTGCTCGCCAATGGCCGCGCCGCCGCTGTCGCGCCACACGATCCACTCGCACGCGAGACCTTTCTCGCCGTGGGCGAGATTGCGGGCAAGGCTGGCGGCGCGCGCATCCTGCTCGCCGCGCCTTTGAGCCTTGAAGATTTCGAAGCGGCGGCGGGATCGCGGCTTGAGGCAAAGGAAGAGCTTTCTTTCGATCTGGCGCGCGCGGCGCTGGTGTCACGGCGGCAAAAGCGCGTCGGCGCCATCGTGCTTGCCGAACAAAATCTGCAAGTCGTGCCCAATGCGGATACCGCGTCGATTTTGGCCAATGGCATCGCGAGATTAGGCATCCAACGCCTGCCTTGGACGAAGGAGCAGATCCAATGGCGCGATCGTATTTCGTTTCTGCGCAAGCACGAAAGCGAGGCGTGGCCGGACGTTTCGGATGAGGCGCTCGCCAAGGACAGCAAGACATGGCTCGCGCCCTATCTGACCGGCCAAACGAGTCTTGCAGACATCAAACCCGACGATCTGCATGCGGCACTTGAAGCGCTTCTGCCTTGGGACATGAAGAAACGGCTTGAGGCCGAAGCGCCCACGCATTTCGCGACGCCGGCCGGATCGCATATCGCGGTGGATTATGCAGCCGAACAAGGGCCTACGCTCTCCGTCCGCGTGCAGGAACTCTATGGGCTTTCGACGCATCCGGCTCTCGCGGGCGGCCGCGTGCCTTTGACGCTCGAGCTTTTATCGCCGGCGCATCGGCCGATCCAGATCACGCGCGATCTGCCGGGCTTTTGGCGCGGCTCCTGGGCGTCCGTAAAAACAGAAATGAAGGGACGCTATCCCAAACATCTGTGGCCCGACGATCCCGCCGCGGCGCAGGCAACGACACGCGCCAAGCCGCGAAACACTTCCTTTTGAACTCCGTGATGATCGTCGTCATGCGATAGACGCATAAAATCCTCACTATTTCGCAATATTCATGATGGAGGGAATGATGAGTTTTGTTGCGATCGTTTATTTCAGCGGCTATGGCCATACGGCCAAACAGGCGGATGCCGTCGCAGAAGGCGTGAAAGCGGCGGGCTCCGAACTCAGAGTCTATCGCATCAGCGACACCGGCGATCTGCCCGAAGGCACTTTGGAGGAACTCTCCGGCGCAAGCGCGATCATCTATGGAAGCCCGACCTATATGGGATCGGTCGCCTGGCAGTTTAAGAAATTCGCCGATGCCTCGTCGAAAGTCTGGGTTACGCAAGGCTGGAAAAACAAGCTCGCGGCGGGCTTCACCAATTCCGCCTCTGTGAGCGGCGATAAATGCGCGACCATCGCTGCGCTCTGGACGCTCGCCATGCAGCATGGCCAGATCTGGATCGGCACAGGGCTCCTGCCCGCGAATTTGAAGGCAAGCGGTCCGGCCGACGTGAACTGGTCTTCGGGCTTCGGCGGCGCGCATGCCATTTCGCCCGCGGATGCAACCGTCGATGAGGCGCCGCGCTCCGGCGATTTGGAAACGGCGCGACTGCTCGGCCTGCGCGTCGCGGAATTCGCGAAGAAGCTCGGCTAGCAATTATAAAGGCCAGCCGCCCCACCCTTCGAGACGGCCCCTGGCGGGGCCTCCTCAGGGTGTGGGCTACGAGGCGTTTGAATCTCTCAAAAGCCCTCATGCTGAGGAGCATGCCATAGGGCGTTGCGAAGCGACATCCGTCGCAAGCAACGGGCTATGGAATGCATCTCGAAGCGCGAGGGCGTCAGGCGCTCATCCGTCACATATCTACTTCGCGGCCGCGCGCATCGCTGGCGATCTATCGCATCAGCGAGAACGCAATGCCGCCTCATAGGCGAGCCGCACCCATCGCGCCATGATGTCGGGGTCGTCGAACGCATCTTCCGGGATAGACCAATAAGGCATGTTGATCGGCTTGCCCTTCTTGCCTTCGTAGAACCAGCGCCGCGCACCGGCGGCTTCGAATTCCGGCGCGCTGACCGCATCCGCCTTGAGCAGCATTTCGCCGCGCACTTCGACGGCAATAATGATGCCCTGGTGATAGACGCCCTTGCCGCCGAACATGCGCTTGATCGTCACCGGCCCGAGCGCGGAAAATATTTCCTCGATCTCGATCGTCTCCATGAGGCCAGGGCCTATGCGCCTGACGACGCCAGCAATCCGCGCTTGCGCAGTAACGGCTCGGGTGCCGGCGCACGGCCGCGGAAAGCCTCATAGGCTTCGTCCGGCGCGCGGCTATAGCCCGCCGCATAGACGAAATCATGCAGCTTCTTCGCCGTTTCCGAATCGAAAATGTCGCCCTTTTCCTCAAAGGCATCGAAGCCGTCGGCATCGAGAATTTCCGACCACATATAGCTGTAGTAACCGGCCGAATATCCATCGCCCGAGAAGATATGCTGGAAGTGCGGCATGCGATGGCGCATCACGATGCCCTTCGGCATGCCGAGCCGCGCCAGTTCCTCGGCCTCGAAAGCCGAGATGTCGATATCCGTCGTCTCCGCTGCGAGATGCAGATCGAGATCGACAAGCGCCGAAGCGGTGAATTCGACTGTCGCAAAGCCCTGGTTGAACAGTCGCGTCGACAAGAGCCGTTCCAGCAAAGGCTCGGGCATGGGCTCGCCGGTCTTATGATGCACGGCGAATTGGCGCAGGATCTCCGGACGATCCAGCCAATGTTCGTAAAGTTGCGACGGAAATTCCACGAAGTCCCGTGCGACATTGGTGCCCGAGATCATCGGATAGGTGACATCCGACAACATGCCGTGCAGGCCATGGCCAAATTCGTGGAACAAGGTCCGCGCATCGTCGAAAGAGAGAAGACAGGCTTCGCCCGGCGCAGGCGGCGCGAAATTCAAGCAATTGACGACGATCGGCAGGCTGCCGCCATCGATCTTATATTGCTCGCGGAAATTGCTCATCCAGGCGCCGCTGCGTTTCGAACTCCGCGCGTAATAATCGCCGATGAAGAGCGCGATGTCCTTGCCGCCGCGTTGCACCGTCCATGCACGCGCATCCTTGTTGTAAAGCGGAATATCGTGGCGCTCGACGAAGTCGAGACCGAAGAGGCGCTTCGCCGTGTAGAATACGGCCTCGATCATTTTATCGAGCTGCATATAGGGCTTGAGCTCGCTCTCATCGAGATCGAACTCGGCCTTGCGGCGGCGTTCGGAATAATAGCGCCAATCCCATGGCGCTATTTCGAAATTGCCGCCTTCCTCCGCGACCATTTTCTGCAAGGCGGCTTCCTCAGTGAGCGCTTGCAGACGCGCAGGCTCCCAAACCTTATGCAAAAGATCGAGTGCGGCTTGCGGCGTCTTCGCCATCGTGTCCGACAATTGAAAATCGGCATAGGTCTCAAAGCCCATGAGACGGGCGCGCTCGGCGCGCAAGCGCACGGTCTCCGCCGCGATCGCACGATTATCGGTCGCGCCGCCGCTTTCGCCGCGCGCGGCCCAGGCGCGAAACGCCTTTTCACGCAGATCGCGGCGCGCCGAGAATTGCAAGAAAGGTTCGACACTCGAGCGCGACAGAGTGATCACATATTTGCCGGGCAGGTCGCGCTCGGCCGCCGCGGCGGCGGCTGCCGCGACAAGCGATTCGGGCAGGCCGTTCAGATCGGCCTCGCTTTCGAGCACGAGCGTGAAGGATTTCTCGTCGGCTAGAACATTCTGGCTGAATTGCGTGCCGAGCGCGGCGAGCCTTTCGCCGATTTCCGCGAGCCGTGCCCGCGCCTCTTCCGGCAAGCCCGCGCCCGCCCGCTTGAACGTCACGAAATAGCGTTCGAGCACGCGCTTTTGTTCGTCGGACAGGTCAAGCGCATCTCGCTGCGCGTGAAGTGCCTCGACCTTGCGAAAGAGCTTTTCGTTTTGATAGATCGCGCTGCGGTGACGCGACAGCAAAGGCGCGATGTCGCGCTCGATCGCATCCAGCGTATCATCTGTATCCGTATTGTTGAGATTGAAGAAGACCAGCGATACGCGCTCGAGCGCACGGCCGCTGCGCTCCAAAGCCTCGATGGTATTCGCGAATGTCAGCTGCTCGGGCGAATCGGCGATTGTCCCGATCTCGGCGCTTTGTTCGGCGAGCGCCGCATCGAAGGCCGGGCGGAATTGCTCCGCCTTCACGAGATCGAAGGGCGGCGCACCGAAGGGCCCCGTCCATGGGGCGAGAAGAGGATTTTGCTCCTGGATGGCTTGCGTCATGACATGATGATCCGGGTGAATGACTTCGTGTGTCATATATAGTATCGGCCCAGCAAATGACCGAAGAATCTCTTTGCCCACCTTCACCCACAGAGGCTTCATGAACCTCCGTTTCCTGACCATATTGCCGCTTATATCGGCACTGCTTGTATGTGCGGCGCCGGCGCAAGCGGACGACGCAGGTGCAAGCGCCACGCAGGGCTGCGCGCTTCCGGCCAAGCGCATGGAGCGGCTCGAATTGATCTTCGGCCTCGTCACCAAAAATCGCCGCGTCTCGCCCCGCGCCTGGGCGGCTTTCATGGATCGGGAAGTAACGCCGCGCTTCCCCGATGGGCTCACTATTTTCGACGGTTCCGGCCAGTGGCGGAATCAGCGCGGCGCGATCAATAAGGAGCCGTCGCGGCTCATGCTCATCTGGTACGTCCGCGACGCGACCTCGGAGGCCAGGATCGAGGCGATCCGTGCCGCCTATAAACACCGCTTTCATCAGGAATCGGTGCTGCGCGCGGATGAAATCTCCTGCGTTTCCTTTTAAGATGCCATGGCGTAAACGCGCCGATGCCCTACATAGATGGTGGAGAGACTGATGCCCAAAACCATCTCGATCACTTTGCCGCATGATCTCGGCACCGCCGAGGCCAAGCGCCGCGTGCAGGATCAGATCGAACGCATGCGCAAGGAATATGTCGACAAGATCGGCCAATCGCAGGTGAATTGGACCGGCGATCAGGCCAAGGTCGATGTCTCGGCTCTCGGCCAGGCGGCGAGCGCGACCATCGACGTTCTGCCCGACACGTTGCGTATCGAGGTCGAGCTGCCATGGATTTTGGCGGCGCTTACCTCCAAGGTCCAAAGCTTTTTGACGTCGAATGCCTCGGACGCTCTGCGTCTGACTCACACGAAATAAAGCTTCACCTTTTCCACATCAGCCAATCGGACAGGCGCGCGCAAAAGCGCCGGAAAGCCTCGCTCAAAGGCTCGTTGGCGATATGCCGCAAATCGCCCCAGCGGCCAGTCGGAGCGCCGCAGGATTTGCAGCAGATGACTTCGTCATCGCCACCCGATTCGGTCCATTCGAGGACCGAACTGCCGCAGGCCTTACAGGTAAAAGTGGGGTCGCGATCCGGCGGCCAAGCTTCCAAAAGGCTGTCGCGCATGATGATCGCGCCTCGCAAGCTTAATATAAAAAATTATATAGCTTTGCACAGCGGATGTCTATGCCCCATCACCCCTGAAGACGCCTCATGAAAATAGGCCGCCTCGCTTGGCGGCGAGCGGATTATCCGTCAGCGCCTGACGATCGGCGCGATCCGGCGCCGGAATGCCCATGGCGGCGTTCCACAGACCTTCGACGAAGCCAGGTTCCATATCTTTCAGGATGAAGACCATGCGCGTCGTGTGATCCTCATCCGGCCACGCGTCAAGTCTTTGGGGCGCATGAAAAACATGCTGCACGCCATGCACTATCAGCGGGCGCGTGGAATCGTCTGCGAGCGCGACGATGCCTTTGAGCCGCAAAAGATTGGCGCCATAGGCATTGCGCATGAGTTCCAAGAAAAGATCGAGCCCACCCGGCGGGACCGGCGGCGCGAAGCGCAGGCAGAAAGCCGCGATACGCGCGTCGTGGCGGTTGACGTCCTGATGCGCATGGGTGTGATGGCCGTGATCGTGGGTGTGAGGCTCATGCCTATGATGATCGTGACCGTCCTCGAAGGCTTCCGCGTTCAGCCAATGGCGCACATCGGGTATCTTCCCGTCGATATCGTAAAGCCCGGCATCGAGAAGGCGCGTGGCCGTGGCTTCGCCCGACGCCGCATCGAGCAGAAGCGCCCCCGGATTGAGCCCGGCGAGACGCGCCTTCAGCACGTCGAGATGAGCGCGATCGGCCGCTGCAACCAGATCCGATTTGGTGAGCACGAGCCGGTCGGCGACGGCTGCCTGTTTCACCGCTTCCTCATGCGCGTCGAGCGTGGCCGCGCCATTCACCGCATCGACCAATGTGATAACGCCTTCGAGCCGGAAGCGCAGCATGAGATAGGGATGAAACATGATCGTTTGCAGGATCGGCGCCGGATCGGCCAATCCCGTCGTCTCGATGATGACGCGCTTGAACGGCGCGATGCGATCATTGTCGCGGCGGCGCAAAAGATCTTCGAGCGTCTCGATGAGGTCGCCGCGGATCGTGCAGCAGAGACAGCCCGACGACAAAAGGATCATGTCGGAGTCGATCTTCTCGATCAGAAGATGATCGAGGCCGATCTCGCCGAATTCATTGATGATGACGAGCGTGTCGGCGAGCGCCGGATCTTTCAAAAGGCGATTCAAGAGCGTCGTCTTGCCGGCACCGAGAAAGCCCGTAATGACTATCAGGGGAAAGGGTGGTGGCGGCCGTCTGGCTGGTTCAGACATGTGTCGGTTCCGGGTCTGGTTCAGACCGGCATCTATGCACGAAATGCCTGCATTGCGATCCATTTCACCTGAACGTGCGCCGCCCTTATTCCTTGGAGGCGGCCTGACCTTTATTGGTCTTCGACTTTACCTGGGCCACGGCATGGTCCTTGGTGTGGACGGTTTTAGCGGTCTCTTTGACTTTTGCGGGCTTCGGCTTATCCGCATGCGCTTCCTTGACGGAGGGCTGCTGAACCGAAGCCTTCTTGGCGTTGCCTTTCTTGGCATGGGCCTCATCCGCCTCGCCGCCGGTCGCGTCAGGCGTTTTCACGGCCACCTTTTTGCTGACAGGCTTTTGCGCTACCGCCTTCGGCGCATGGCGTCCTTTGATCGGCAGAGCCGTGGGATCGGGAGCGAGCGGCATTTTGGCCATGTCGACAGGCGGCGTCGCCGCATAGGCGCTGGCCTGCTCGGGCGTCGGCTCTGTTCCGACGGCGGAATGCGGCGGCCGCGCCTGCGCTACGGGGCCGATATAGCCTGCCGTCCGCCCGATATAGACGGGGACAGGCGAAAAGGCCGGTGCGGGCACCAGATCGATCCGCGTCAGGACTGGCGTCGCATGAAAGGAATTATTCGTTATGAACGGAAATGAGCGCTGGGCCGGCGGATTGGCTGTGGGGCCTGCCTCGGCGACAAGCGGCGCGGTCAGTTGCGCGATCTCCGCATTGAATTGCACGATTGCCTTGCCACGCCTGCGGCAAATCTGATCGCGCATGTCGGGCGCGTTCACCCCGCCTGGAGGCCCGAGATTGTTCAAAGATGCAACGGCATGATCGACCCCGCCGAAGCCGCGGTCGAACAAAGCCGAGACCTTTTGCGTTCGCAAGGGCACGGTCGGCGCGCCCATGACAACGACGATCAGCCTTTGGCTGCCATGCGCGGCGCTGGCGACGATGTTGAATCCCGCCGGACAGGTGAACCCTGTCTTCATGCCCTCGGCGCCAGGATAACGGCCGAGCAGATTATTGTGATTGGTGATGACTTCGGACCCAAGCGCCAGGGCGCCGAGGTTAAAGAGATCCGTGCGGTCCGGGAAGGTCGCATAAAGCGCGCGGCCGAGGAGCGCCATGTCGCGCGCGGACGACACATGGCGCGGGTCTGGCAGGCCATTGGGATTGACGAAATGTGATTCCTGCATTCCCAACCGGGCGGCGGCCGCATTCATGTCTTCGGCAAAGGCCTCAACCGAACCCGAGATGCCTTCGGCGACCGTCACGGCAAGATCATTCGCCGAACGCACCATCAACATTTTCAGCGCATTTTCGAGAGTGACTTCACTGCCCGGCGCGAAACCCATTTTCGACGGCGGCATGGAGGCGGCGCGAGCCGAAACGACCAAGGGCGTATCCAACGCGATCTTGTGATCGCGCACCGCCTCCAAGGCCACATAGACCGTCATTAATTTCGTGAGCGAGGCCGGAAACCAGGGCTCGGTCGCATCCTGTTGATAAAGGACGGCGCCCGACGCGACATCGACGACCAGCGCGGGCGAAGCTTCGGCGGATGAGGCCAGAGGGCCGCAAAACCAGCTTGCCGCGGAGACATTCGCTGCAAAAGCGAGAGCTGCGAGACGAAGCATCCGACTTCCAGCGTTTGAACGGCCCATCAAATGATCCTGAACGATCGAAAGGCTTTCGGCAACGCAGAATAGCGCCGAAGCGTTTCTAACGCGGCCAATCCAAATTGAAAAGTCACATCGCTCGGAGTCCCGCCCCTTTTCCGGCCAACGGTTGAATACCGGATCAATTCATCCGGTATTACCGCTTGCAAAAAGGAAGGAAATGCCGGTCTTGGCTTTGAAAGACCGGAAATGCGGCGAAGAGACATCGAATGATCCCGATATCTCCTCATTTGATCTTATATTAAGTAATGGAGCTTATTCGCCGGGCGCTTTTGCGTCGATCGACAGCGCATGCACCGTATCGTTCAACTCTGCCTGTAAAACAGAATTGATGGTGCGATGACGATCCACCCGGCTCTTGCCAGCGAAGGCCTGCGAGATCACTTTAACTTGGAAATGCGTTCCGCCGTCGCCATGCGCCCGGCCCGGGCTCATCGCAGCATGCGCGTGACCGGCGTGCTTATGCGATTCATCGATGACTTCAAGCAGGCTTGGCGCCAAAGCGGCTTCAAGTTTGGTCTTGATTCGTTGTGCCATGCTCAGTTCGGTTTGCTCGCTCATTTTTTGGACTCCTCGTCAACCGATTTCGGTTGGTTCATTTTTTATTTTATCTCTTCGATCGGCTTGCGGCCACCCCAAAGAGCTTCATAATGGACGGCATGGATTTGAATTCTCGACTCTTCGATCGCATCAGGGTCA
>JAATEW010000110.1 GCA_015655535.1 Hyphomicrobiales bacterium
GCATGATCGTCGGCGAGCATTCGCGCGACAATGATCTCGAAATCAATGTCATGAAGGGTAAGCAGCTCACCAATATCCGCACCCATTCAAAGGATGAGGCGGTGAAGCTCACGCCACCGATTCAGATGACGCTTGAACGCGCTTTGGCCTATATCGAGGACGATGAGCTCGTCGAAGTGACGCCGAAGTCGATTCGCCTGCGCAAGAGCGTGCTTGATCCCAACGACCGCAAGCGCGCCTATCGCGCCAAGGAAAGCGCTTAAAGTCGAACCTATCAGCCCACGCGTCTCTTCAACAGAAGCGTGGGACTGTAGGCGAAGATAAAGACCGCATAGGCCGCGATCCACAAAATAGCTGCCGAATAGAGCAACAGGCTCGGCCCCGGTGCGGCAAGACCCGCTATCACCCGGAGGACGGCCGCCAAGGTCACAAGCCCATAGATCCACCGTGTGACGGTGTCGGCGGTGAGAGCTTGGCCGCTATGGCCGCGCGCGACGCGCGTCATCACGGCAAGAATCATCGTTCCCATAGCTCCGGCCGTCAGTGCGTGAATCGCAGCGCTTTGCGGGACGATATCGAAGGTTGCGAGACCGAGCAGAAGAACACCGGCCACCATCCAAAGGTAGGCGACGTGAAGAATGAAAAGCAAAGGCTCGCTGCCTGTCGCCAGTCCCCGCCATCGCGCGAGCTTTGATATATTCAAGACGCCGCCGATCATGAGCACGACGCCGAAGGCGTGAGAGTCCGGCAAGGCGGCCCATCCCAAAAGACCGACGCTCAAAGCGGCTATCGATGCTGGCGCGAGCCACGCATATTGCACCGGCAAGTCAATTTTGCGCGCAGCCAGCCAATTGCCCGTGAAGGCTGGAATGAGCCTGCCGCCAACGACCGCCATCAATACGACCATCGCACTAAGGCCAAGACGCCAGCCAAGGCCCGCGGGGGCATTCCCTCCGGCCGCTTCGATATGCATGAGCAGATCGGCGGCCGCCAGAACCGCCAAAGGTGCGAGCATGACGAGATTGCGCCAATTCCGGCTGGCGATGATCTCGCCCGCCAAAATGGCAATGAGCGCCACCGGAAAGGCAAGATCAAGAACGCTCCCAAGCCAGGCCGGCATGAAAGCCGAGAAAGCACAGGCAAGACGGCCGATGAACTAAAGGCCAAGAAGGCTTGCGAGAACCCCGCTGGAAACGGCAGGTCGTTTCGTCCAGTTCGGCACCGCGGTCAGGAGAAAGCCGGCTGCCGCGGCCATGCCGAACCCAAACAGCATCTCATGAATATGCCAGCTCAAAGGATCGAAAATGCTCGGGAGGCTATGGCCCATGGCAAGCATCGCGATCCAAATAGCAAGAGCCCCGATCGACCAGATCGCCGCGGCGAAAAAGAAGGGCCGGAAGCCTTGGGTCAGCCATAGCGGCGGCGCACTCTTCGATCCTGTATGAATCTTCGAAGCCACCTGTCCCAGAGACATGAGAGAAACCCTGATCCAATATGATTTTACATCTTGGAGGAAAGGTCTACTCGCTCATTGATCTTCATCAACCCGGGCTTATGGCCGGCCCCGAGGGTGCCCGATCCGAACGATCGCAAGCGCCTATCGCGCCAAGGAACGCGCGTAACCGCTTTAATTGGTCGGCGCTTGGCTGACCGCATCGGGCGCAGGCGCCTTGGCTGTCTGCACATCGCGTGACGATCTCGCGTCGCCGTCGGACGGCCTTGGCGATTTGGCGTCGCCTGTGACGAGAACCAGAAGCGCCCGCGCCGGTTCGCCGGTACTTGCGTTTTTCGTGGCGATCTTATTGCCATAGGCCGGAAAGACCCAGGTCTGGCCCTCGCTGTAAGTGCCGACACCGGCTTCCCACGCGGTTGCCTTGATCGAGCCCGACAGCACATGCATCAGCACATAGCCATATGCGGTCGAGCGGGGCAGAACGACGGATCCGCCAGGCGCATATTCGACCATAAAGGTCGAGAGGTTGGCGTTACGCAAATTCAGCACGCGCTTGCGCGAGACGGCCGTGACCTTCGCGCCGTCTCCTGCCGGCCGGTCGTCGGGAAATCGCGGGTAGATGATCGCGTCGTGGGATTTGTCTATGCTGCTTTCATCAAGACCGGCTGCGCTCGACAATCCCGTCGCCGCCAGAGACAAGGCCAGTGCCGCCGGCCCTATCAACGTCCGCCCGAGATGGACGGAAGAGGCGGCGTCGTTCATACGCCTTGAAAGATCCTGAAGCCTATTCGCAATTCCTGTCCTGGCCATCATCGCCTCACTGTTTTGTGGAAACGGCAGTGAGAGCTTCATGCGCTACGGCGTAATTGCAGGGGCAGCCAAATCGTTACAGCCGAAATTTGGTTTGTAACCGCTCGAACACAATTGCCGAGTGGCGCAATCGCCGAATTCAACCCAATGCGATCATGCTCCAGTTTTACGTTCGACACTCCATCCAAATTTCAGTGGCAGGATGGAAAGGCTTTCTTGCAGCTTCCTGAGCACAGCGTTCTCGTCTTGCGCCTGCACGCAATAATGCTCAAAAAAATAGTGCAGGAACTGCGCGACCTTCACGTCGTCAAACCACGGCGGCGACGTCAGAGCGCGCCGAATGTCATCAATATCCGCGATACGTGTCGTGAGCGGCGCATATTCGCTCGCGGCGAATGTCAAAGTCGGACGGCCATGAATAAGCGCCTCCAGTCCGACGGTCGAGTTAATGACCACGACACGCTCAGCCCCCGGCAGAAGCTGATTGATCGATAGTTCGGAGATCGTGACGAAGGGCAAGGTTGCTATCGTGGACAGGAACTTTGTGACATCGGGATCTATGCAGCACGGGTGACGCTTAACCACGCAGGGCAGGCCATTATTGCCCGCTTCCATCACGACACGACGATAAAATTCGAGCGGGTCGCAAGGCGACAAGCGCATGACGGTGTCGCGCGGCATTTGCAGCGCTAGAAAAACATATCCTGGCGGAGGTCCCTCTTGCGTAACAGGGGGCTGAGCGTATTTGCTTGCGTTGGCCTGAATTTGCTTCAGCCGAAGCGAATGCGCATAGGCAAGCGCTTGCTGTGCCGGCAAAGTCCACGCAGGTTCCAGCATCTGGCGTGTTTGGGCAAATTCGGAAAATCCGCCATAGCCGAGCGGGTCGAATGAGAAATAGCCGGCACGGTAAGAGTGCTTGAACCGGCAGATTCTATCTCCTGTTCCGATCGAATGATGCGAAATCAAAAAAGCGTCTTCGCCAAGCTCCCTTTCATCGAAATCCTGACCGGGAACGGTGGCGCGCGGCGTGATGCGTGCTCCAAGGCTGGCGAGGATGAAAAGTATGGATTCGACGAGCCTTTTGATGTGCGGGGCGATCTCGCTCTGTGTTTCGATCCACGGCAGGGCCGTTTCCACGCCGATTGAAATTCTCGTCTCGTAGAAAAATCTTTTCCAAGCCTCAATATCGTCGATTGCCATACTGGCCATGCAGGGTCCCTTAAGTTGGATAACCAAGCTGGGTGAGCATATCGCCGGCGATTTTCGTAAATTTAGCTTGGTCCTCCAAACTCATTTCGCGACGCCACACACCGATTCTTGAATCGGACGGCGGCACGCTTGCAAGCTTAAAAAGGCCCTTCCGCTGCTCGGCAGTGATCAATCGATTGGGCCATTGCACGTCTTTCAATTCGGCGAGACGCGACGAAGCGCGCTCATGCGCATGCAATTGATCGGCATGAAACGGCAAGTCTATGAACGCGCCTACGGCTCTCAGAACGCGTTCCGTATCGGTCACCAATTCCTCAAAGCGAACTTCCATATAATGGGGAATGAATTGAGCCTGCTGGCGCATCTCCCGGATATGCCACATCCAAAACACAGCCGCCGCTTCCGCGTCGGGACCTGGACCGAACCACAAATCCCGAAGGCTCGAGGCGACGTCCCTGCCATCGCGAATGATATGGATGAATCGCGCCTCAGGCAGAAATTCGAGAATCTCGACCATACGTCCGCCATGGAGCGGCGTCTTATCGCCCACTCGCTTGGCGCCGAACCTCGCCGCATAGGCCCAATATATGGCGCGTAATTTGTCGCCGGGCGAAGATACCGGCCGCACGAGGATTTCATCCAGGGTGTCGTCGCTCATTTCCATGTCGCCCCAATTCGGGGCGTTCGTCAGAGCTTTGCGAAACTGACCCTCGGGCGCTCCCGGTTGCAAGGCTTGAAGCGCGCCGCCCAGCCAACCGGTTTCTGGCGTCATTGCCAAATCCGGATGAGCATCGAGCAAAAGGCGTAAGAGCGTTGTCCCGGAGCGTGCGACGCCGACGACGAACGGCATTGCCGGTCTCGACCGATCCGCCGCGATGCGCTTCGGCGGAACATAGGGTTCCGGTTGATTGAAAATCAGATGGCTCGCGCATTTCCGATCGGTTCGCCAGCCGTCTTGATCGAGGTCAGTCAACTGATCGCCCGGAGGAATGCGAACGAACTCCTGCGTCGTCGGGACTCTGTTGCGATGCCATCCGCGTTCCAGTTCGTCCGCGCTGAAAACCCGTCCGATGTATTGGGCCTTCAATTGCGCAAGCGACAGGCCGATGTAATGGCGGAGGATGAAATTTTCCGGAAAAAGCTTTCTTCCCTCGGCCACCGCGCTATGCCCGCCCGAGTCGGCGAGTTGAAAAGGAAACGGGCTTTTCTTCCACGCCCGGACGAGCCGCTTTGGAGCCGGTTCGAAAAAATAATATTGGCGCATCAGCGCGACATAGTCGCGTCCTTCGAAGCTTTCGCTTTCTACGGGCGGAAAAACGAATTCGTCGAAATTAATCGCGTTGAAGCCACGCGCATCGATGTCTGTGATCGCGGCCAGCATCGACGGCCATGCCGCCGGCGCCTCCATGATCTCATCCGCGTCATGATGAATGAACCAATGAGCGTCGATGTTCTGGGCCAGATCCTGTTGCTGACGGAGCTGCGCGGCAAGATCGAAATGGCCTGTGTAAGCCATCGTCTCTATCCGAAACACGCCGCGCCCGCGAAAGCTCTCTGCGATCCGCCTTGTCTGATCCGTCGACTCATTGTCGATGACGCAGGTCTCGATGTCTTGTTCATAAAGATGCGTGAGGCAGCGCTCCATGTAGAGAGCCTCGTTCCTCACCGTCAGCAATGCGACGACGCGCATCGTTGCCCCTCTGTCCGGCTCGCGTTGCCCGGTCGCCGCCGATTCAAATGTCCTGGCGCCTCCGTCCTGCGAAGCCGGCGCTCAATTCAATTTATGTAGCAATACGGCCAAGCTGTAGCAATGATTTCGGTGGCTGTCACGAGCGCGGCAAGGCGCATCAGCCGTGATCCCGGGCGCGGCGCAACCATGCGGCACCCGAGACTCACGGAGGCACCCTTATTTGCTCTCGATGGCTTTCGCCGCATCGTCCAAGACAGCGGCGATCGCGTCGATCTGGGCTTGCGTCAAAGGCCCCCGCGCGACGCGCAGGTTCATTGCCATTTTCAGGTTTTCCCAGGCCCGCACGAGTTGCGGCGCGCGCTGGCCGCCATGGCGAATATTGACTTCGGCCATACGGGCGAAGATCGCGTCGACGATTTCGCGGTTCTCTTCAAGCGCCTTCTCGCCCTCGGGCGTGATCGCATAGAGCTTGCGCGGGCCATCGGTCTCTTGAACCTTGATGTAACCCAGCTCTTCGAGGAGCGTCAGGGTCGGATAGACGACGCCGGGGCTTGGCGCATAGGCACCGGCGAGCCGGTCCTCGATCGCCTTGATGATCTCATAGCCGTAGCTCGGCTTTTCGCTGATCAGCTTCAAGACGACAAAGCGAAGATCGCCCTGTTCGAACATCCGGCCGCCGCCATGGCCATGGTGGCCGTGCCGTCCGAAGGCGCGGTGCATGCGGCGCGCGGCCTGTTCGCCGAAACCTCGCTCGCCGCCCCGGCCAGCAGGTCCGCAGCTCGCACGATCATGGTCTTCCCGGCCATGGTGGTCCTCATATTGATGGAACTGTCTAAAAAATCTCATCTTATTCTCCTAGCGCATGCCGAGCTATCTCGATATATCTGAATTAAAGATATATCTAACTTATATCTTGTCAAGCCGGATCGGAAAATTTCCAGCGCCCGCCTGTGATGCGCGGTGAGCACACTTAACGATTGAGAAAGAATTTGTGACCCGACGCCATATTGTTATGGCTGCACGGGCCTATCATCATCCAAGTCCTCTCGAATTTAAGAACCAAGCTACCATGCACATGCCTATGACCCGCCGTTTTCTGATGGCCAGTGCCGCCGCCTCGGCCAGCCTTGGTCTCACCGCCTGCTCGACTACCACGCCACCTCCCGGCTTTCAGGCCTCCGTGCCGCCGCCGGCCGCGGCAGGAGCCGTGGCGCCGGATCAAAACGCGGCGCTCGAAGATGCGCCGGCCGGCCATTACGGCCCGGTCGCCAGCGAGCCCTTTCCGGTGCCGGGCATCAAGCTCGCGCAAATCGACAAAGCTTTTCTGCGTACCGAGGTTTCATACGCGACCAGCGAGCCGCCGGGCACGATCGTCGTCGACCCCCAACATCACTATCTCTATTTCGTCGAGGATGGCGGCAAGGCGATGCGCTATGGCGTCGGCGTCGGGCGCGAAGGCTTCGCCTGGTCGGGCGACGCGGTCATCAAATCGAAGCAGGAATGGCCGGACTGGTATCCGCCGAAGGAGATGATCGAGCGTCAACCGGAGCTCAAAGCCAAGATGGCGTAATTGCAGAGCGGCATCGGCATGCATGGCGGTCCCGGCAATCCGCTCGGCGCGCGCGCCATGTATCTCTGGCAGGGCAATGCCGATACGTTGTTCCGCATCCATGGCACGACCGAGCCCTGGACCATCGGCAAGAGCGTGTCCTCCGGCTGCATCCGCATGATCAATCAGGACGTGATGGATCTTTATCAGCGCGTGCCGGCCGGCACACGCGTCGTCGTGCTCGGCCATGCGAAGGTGGCGAGCCGGTAAGGTCCAATTCTTACCTTTGGCATGAGCCGCAGTAAAAACTTGCGCGCCCCGATTGCACGATGCGTTTGATCATGCCGCCGCAGCCGTCGCGCGAGCAGGCCTCGCCTTCCCGGTCGTAGACGCGGAACGTGTGCTGGAAATAGCCGAGCGTCCCATCGGTCAAGCGATGATCGCGCAGGGTCGAGCCGCCGGCGGCGACCGCTTCCTCCAAGGTCGCGCGGATGACGCGCGCCAGAAGATGCGCGCGCTCTGTCGCGCTCCCATCTTTCCGCGCGAGTGTGCCGGCGGCACGGCGCGGCGAGAGGCCGGCGCGATGCAAAGCCTCGCAGACATAAATATTGCCGAGGCCCGCGACGAGCGTCTGATCGAGCAGCGCCGCCTTCAAGGGCGCCGCTTTTCCGGCAAAGAGCCGCGCCAAGACATGGCCATCAAGCTCATTACCGAGCGGTTCCAATCCGACGTTTTTAAAAAGCGCATGTTCGGCGAGATCGGCGCGCGCGATGATCTGCATGAAGCCGAAGCGGCGCGGGTCATTGTAGACGATGCGTGCGCCGCTCGAGAGATCGAACACGACGTGGTCATGCAGCGGGTCTTTGGTCGTGTCATGATAATAAGTGCCGAGCGTTTCAGCGCCTTCGCGCGCTTCGACCCGGAACGAGCCCGACATGCCAAGATGCATGACGAGCACTTGCGCATCATCGAGATCGGCCAGAAGATATTTGGCGCGGCGACCGAGCGCCTCGATGCGCCGCCCGGTGAGGCGCTGCGCGAAATCCGCCGGAAAGGGAAAGCGCAGATCCGGACGCCGCTGGTCGATCGACTCGAACCTTGCGCCAACCATGGCAGGCGCAAGGCCGCGACGGACGGTTTCGACTTCCGGAAGTTCGGGCATAGACCCAAACTCTAGGAAAGCCCCGACTCCGTCAAGCTTCTCTTTTTAGAGCATTTCCATCCGAAAACAGAGCCGCCGTTTCGGGATGATCGTTTCCCGAAGCATCATCTGATCCGAAAAGTCTGCAACTTTTCGGGATGATGCTAGTAGCAGCGCCGATAACCATGACGCCAAGAGCAATGATGGCGATGATAATGCGGACGGATGCCGAGCGCGCCGTTGACGGTGCCGACACCCGCGCCGATCGCACCGCCGACGACTGCGCCAACAGGCCCAGCCGCGCGGTCGCCTCTGTGTGCACCCTCCTCCGCGCCTCCGATCAAGCCTTGCGCCTCGGCGATCAACGGGAAAGACAGGCTGGCACAAAGACCGGCGGCAAGAACAAAACCAAATTTCATTACATTCTCCTTGATGGACACGTTACGGCAACGCCTCGCATCACGTTTGGTTCTGCAATTTCAGCGGTTAGTTTATGATTGTCCGCTGGTCAGGCCGATTGAGGTCTTTTTACGACCCCTTGCCGACTTTTTACGACCCTTTGCCCACTTGGCCGCGGATTTCGCCGCCTTTATTGGCTGCCGTGTGGATATTGAAATAAAGATTGCCGTCCAGAAGATCCTTGGCTTGCCCATCGGTCAAAGTCGCCGAGCCCTCGATGGGGCTTTTATCGACACCCGTCGCCGGGACTTCAACGGGCGCGGCCTTGCCGGGACCCGCGGGACCATGAAAATGCGCCGCGGTGGCCGGACCGGTGAGACCGGAATAGGTCACACTCCATGTGAGTTTTTTGGTGTCGGTGTCATAGGTTCCTTTGAGGCTTCCGGTTCCCGTGGTGTCGTTCGGGGGCGTTTCCTCGGAGCCTTTCAATGTGGCGGTCAGATTGACGGTTTCCGCGAGGCACGGGAGGCTCGCGGTCAAAAGCGCGGCGGCGGCCAAAACGATCTTTGTCGAAAAATGGGACATTTCATTCTCCCGAATGGTGGCATGGCGATGCGTCGTTTAATGCCCTTGGTCAAACCTGATGGGAAGACTTAAGCGTAGATAGTTCACACGCCCGGCATGTCGACCGCAAGTCGCGTTTCCGTGTAACGCCGCCACATGACAAGCTGCTGAAATGAAAAAGAAGATGATGTCCATCGCCGGCTTCCGTAGCCATGGCAAATATCCCGCGCTATGGTCCCGGTTGGAGAAGAAATATGTCGCAACCGCATTCGAAAAATAAAAATCCGGCGGAAGAAACTCACTTCGGTTTTCAGACCGTGCCGCTCCGGCAAAAACAGCATATGGTCGATGATGTTTTCCATCAGGTCGCGGCGCGCTACGACCTGATGAACGATCTGATGTCGGGTGGTCTGCACCGGCTGTGGAAGGATCGCTTCGTCGGAAAGCTCGCCTTGCCGCACTCGCGGCGGGCGCGCCATCTCGATCTCGCAGGCGGCACCGGCGATATCGCTTTCCGCATTTTGAAAAAGCCCAATTACGCGGGCGGCGTCACCATACTCGACATCAATGGCGACATGCTCGCCGTCGGCCGCGAGCGTGCCGCCAGGCAGCATTTATCTGCCAGATTGAATTTCATCGAGGCCAATGCGGAAGACTTGCCCTTCGCGTCCAACACATTCGATAGCTGCACGATCGCTTTCGGCATCCGCAATGTGCCGCGGATCGAAAAGGCACTTGCCGAGATCCATCGCGTCTTGAAACATGGCGGACAATTTCTCTGCCTCGAATTTTCACATGTGACGCTGCCCGGCCTTGACCGTATTTACGAAGCCTATTCCTTTCATGCGATTCCGCGCATCGGAGCTCTGGTCGCCGGCGATGAAGACGCCTATCGCTATCTCGTCGAATCGATCAGGCAGTTTCCACCAGCCGATACTTTCGCGGCGATGATCGAAAAGGCGGGCTTTGCGCGCGTCTCGTTTTCGCGCATGAGTGGCGGCATCGTCGCGATCCATTCCGGCTGGAAGATTTAACATAGTCTGGATCATGAACTCCAAAGCACGGCAGGTTAAACCCTCTCCTGTGGGAGAGGGTGGTCAGCGGAACTGACCGGGTGAAGGGTTACGCACCATGAAACAAAAGACTGTAATCCCTCATCCGGCCCGCTTCGCGGGCCACCTTCTCCCAAAGGGAGAAGGAAACGCGCCCAACCTTTGAGTATGAGATCAACCCGTTTTATGAGTTCATGACGTAGATCAGGATGAGAGCGGAAAACCGCCGCACCGTTTTTCTCATCCCGCTCTAGACAAAAGAGATTAAAGACAAAGGCACTGCGTGATCTTTCCCTTCGGATCTTATCTTCGTCTCGCGCGCGCCGGCTTCGTCCTGGCACGGGCCGGCGTTTTTCGCGACATAGACCCGACCGTCCTGCCGGCTCCCGCGCGCTTGCCGCTCGCCATCGCGAAATTCATCGCAAAGCGTGACAAAGGTCCAAGCCTCGCGCATCTGCCGGATGCCTTTAGCGAACTCGGGCCATCCTATGTGAAGCTCGGACAATTTTTGGCGACGCGGCCGGACGTCGTCGGTCCAGCGGTCGTACTCGCGCTCGAACGTCTGCAAGACCGCATGCCGGCCTTTCCGAAAGCTGTCGCGATCGCGACCATTGAGGCCGCCTTC
The DNA here is from genome assembly GCA_015655535.1 of Hyphomicrobiales bacterium. Classification (GTDB taxonomy): domain Bacteria; phylum Pseudomonadota; class Alphaproteobacteria; order Rhizobiales; family Beijerinckiaceae; genus Methyloferula. The sequence continues at coordinate 10,493 of JAATEW010000110.1, forward strand.
GATCAGAAGATCGATCAGCTCTTCGTGCAGTTCGGCGAGCCCGTCGCCGCCGCCTCGATCGCGCAAGTGCATCGCGGCAAGGTGCGCGACGCACGAGGCGAACGCGATGTCGCGATCAAAGTGCTGCGGCCGGGGGTCGAGCGCCGTTTCAAACGCGATCTCGGCGACATGTATGTCGCCGCGCATCTTGCCGAATATTGGTTTGCCGAGGCCAGACGCCTGCGGCTCGTCGAAGTGGTCGATACTTTGGCGCGCACCGTCAAGATGGAAATGGATTTCAGGCTGGAGGCGGCGGCCGCTTCCGAATTCGGCGAGAACGTCGAGCGCGACAGGGACTTCCGCGTGCCCTGCATCGACTGGGACCGCACCGCGAAGGACGTGCTGACGCTCGAATGGATCGACGGCCTGCCGCTCTCCGATACGGACGGCCTTATCGCAGCGGGCTTCGATCTGCCCGACCTCGGACGCATCGTCATCCAATCCTTCCTGCGCCACGCGATGCGCGACGGCTTCTTTCATGCCGACATGCACCAGGGCAATCTCTTCGTCGATCGCGAAGGCCGCATCGCCGCCGTCGATTTCGGCATTATGGGGCGGCTTGCCTTCAACGAGCGACGCTTTTTGGCCGAGATCCTTTATGGCTTCATCACGCGAGACTATTACCGCGTCGCGGAGATCCATTTCGAGGCGGGCTATGTCCCGCGCGTCCATAAGGTCGAGGATTTCGCCCAGGCGATCCGCGCCATAGGCGAACCGATCCATTCGCGCACGGCCGATCAGATCTCGATGGCGAAACTGCTGACGCTTCTGTTCGAGATCACCGCCATTTTCGACATGAAGACGCGCACCGAGCTCGTGCTTTTGCAAAAGACCATGGTCGTCGTCGAAGGCGTCGGGCGCAGGCTCGATCCGAAACTCGACATGTGGTCAACGGCGGAGCCCGTCGTACGCGACTGGATCGAGCAAAATCTTGGGCTGCTCGGCAAGGTGCAGGACGGCGCCCGCGCGGCCTCGCTTTTATCCAAGGTCGCAGCCAACCTGCCCCGCGCGCTGCTGCGGGCCGAAAACATCATCGCGCAATTCGAAACCATCGCGGAAGATGGGCTGGATCTGTCGGAGACGGCCATGAAGCAGATCGGCGAGGCTCAAGCCCGGGCCCAACGCTTCGGCCATGCGGCGCTCTGGGTCATCGCGATCCTGGTCGCGATCTGGCTGCTGCGATAATCGGCTATTCTCCGCAAAAGCGGACATGTTTCACATTGGCAATTTAACTTTACAGAGATTTAACGGAATTAACCCGTGAAATTGGTCGAATGTAGCTTATAAAGAGCCTTGAGCTGTCGCCCTCGCCCTTCGAGACGCTTGTTGCGCAAGCTCCTCAGGGTGAGGGCTAATAAAGCCCCTCATGCTGAGGAACGCGCGAAGCGCGTGTCTCGAAGCACGAGGGGCTTTGCAAACCATGCCAGGGATTTGGCGAAGACATCATGACCGCCCCCAAACGCATCCTCCTCGTCATCGGCGGCGGTATCGCGGCCTATAAAGCGCTGGAGCTCATCCGCCGCGCACAAGAGCGCAGCATAGAGATCACGCCGGTGATGACGCCGGCAGCGAAGCATTTCGTCACGCCGCTCTCGGTTGCGAGCCTCGCCCGGACCAAAGTCCACGACGATCTTTTCGCTCTGACGGACGAATCCGAAATGGGACATATCGAACTCTCCCGCTCGGCCGATCTCGTCGTCGTCGCGCCGGCCACCGCCGATCTTCTGACAAAAATGGCGCAAGGGATTGCAAACGATCTCGCCTCGACATTGCTGCTTGCGACGGACAAGAAAATCCTCGTTGCTCCCGCGATGAATGTCCGCATGTGGCTGCATCCCGCGACCACCCGCAATGTCGCGACGCTCAAGAGCGATGGCGTGCTCTTCGTCGGGCCAGACGACGGCGACATGGCCTGCGGCGAATATGGCCCTGGCCGGATGAGCGAGCCTTTGACGATTCTTACCGCGATCGAAAACGCGCTCGCAACGGATACGTTTCTGCCGCTGCCATCGGCCAGCGCCGTGCTCGCAGGCAAAAAGATCGTCATCACATCGGGGCCGACACATGAGCCGATCGATCCGGTGCGCTATCTCGCCAATCGCTCTTCCGGCAAGCAGGGCCATGCGCTGGCCAAGGCCGCTGCCGCGGCAGGCGCGCGGGTGACGCTGATCTCCGGACCTGTGACGCTCACCGATCCCGCAGGCGTTACGGTGCATCATGTCGAAACCGCGCGGCAAATGCTGGCTGCGACGGAAGCGGCATTGCCCGCCGATATTTTCATCGCCGCTGCCGCCGTCGCCGATTGGCGCGCCGACGAAGAAGCGCATCAGAAGATCAAGAAGAGCGCGGGCGAAGCCCCAGTTCTGCATTTCGTCGAGAACCCCGATATTCTCGCCACCATTGCGCAGCGCAGCTCCGGACGGCCGAAACTAGTCGTCGGCTTCGCAGCCGAGACCGAAAACCTTCTGGCCCACGCGCAGGAAAAACTGCGCTGCAAAGGCGCCGATCTCATCGTCGCCAATGATGTCGGCAAGGATGGCGTCATGGGCAAGGACGAGACCACGGTGACGATCATCACCCCCGATAGCCAAGAGACATGGGCCGATCTCTCCAAGGATGATGTCGCGCGCCGCCTGATTGCGCGGCTCGCGGCCGAGCTCGAAGGGCGGGCGCGATGAGCGGCATGCCCTCGATCCCGGTAGGTTTGAAAGTCCTGCCGCATGGCGAGGGCCTGCCGCACCCCGCCTATCAGACGTCAGGTGCGACGGGCTGCGATCTCCACGCCGCATTGGCTGAGCCTTTCACGCTGGCACCCGGCGCGCGCGCGACGATCCCAGCGGGCATCGCGCTCGAATTGCCCGAAGGATATGAAGCCCAGATCCGGCCGCGCTCCGGGCTCGCCTTGAAGGAAGGCGTCACGATCCTCAACGCGCCCGGCACGATCGACAGCGACTATCGCGGCGAGATCCTCGTGCTGCTGATCAATCACGGCGACAAGCCGTTTGAAATCGTGCGCGGCGCCCGCATCGCGCAGCTCATCCTCGCGCCCGTCGTGCGCGCAAGCTTTGTCGAGAGCGCCGCGCTTACCGAGACCGCGCGCGGCGCGGGCGGGTTCGGCTCGACGGAGCCTGCGCAAGCCGAAGCCACCAAATTGGGAGGCCCGCTTTGATCTTCCTGCCGCGCCGCTGCCTTCTGGCGCTTGCCGCCGTCGCCGATATTGCGATCCATGCGCGGCCGCAGCCGGTCGCGGCCAAGGCGCTCGCCACGCGTCTCGGCCTGCCGCCGCGCCATCTCGAAACACTGTTGCAGGCGCTTGTCCGCGCCAAAATCTTGAAAGGCCTGCGCGGGCCGCGCGGCGGCTATGAGCTGACGCGCGAGCGCCGCCGCGTCACCGCCGCCGAAATTCTGCGCGCCGTGATGGAAGATCTGGAGCCCGCGCCCGACAAGGAATGCGCGCTCGTTTCCGATGTCGTGGTGCCGATGGTGGCCGAAGCCGAGAAGGCTTTTTTGAGCCAGCTCGAAACGGTGACGATCGACGACCTGTGCCGCCGCGCCGACGAGCGGAAAGTCTTCAAGCCGGCGGTTCTCGGCGCCGATTTCACGATCTGAATCGCACTCAGAGGCGGAGAATATATTTCTATCAGCACCGGTTGAGGCCGCAAATTCGTCCTAAAAAACTGCATATTTCTAGTATCTTACACATTAGTTGACAATATCCGTTGTTTTAATATGCTTCTTATCAGTCACGGGTTGCTTTCGCCTCGTCACCCGAACGTCGCGAAATGAGAACCAAGCCTGAAATCTTCGTGAAACACGCTGCCGATAGGGCTTCTGGCACTCATCGGCTGCCTTCCCTGCGAGCCGACAGGCACCCGACCAATGACGCCCGTCACCCCTTTTTAGAGCATTGCGGAGTTAGTACCATGGCACTTCAACTTGGCGATATCGCCCCCGATTTCGAAGCCGAAACCACCGAAGGCCCCATCCATTTCCATCAATGGCTGGGCGATTCCTGGGGCATTCTCTTCTCGCACCCGAAGAACTTCACCCCGATCTGCACGACCGAACTCGGCTATACCGCCAAACTGAAGCCCGAATTCGACAAGCGCAACGTCAAGGTCATCGGCCTCTCCGTCGACGAACTCGCCAATCATGGCAAATGGGCCGAGGACATCAAGGAAACCCAGGGCCATGCGGTGAATTTTCCGGTTATCGCCGATCCGCAGCGCAAGGTCGCCGACCTCTATGGCATGATCCATCCGAATGCGAACGACACGCTCACCGTGCGCTCCGTCTTCGTCATCGGCCCCGACAAGAAGATCAAGCTCACCCTCACCTATCCGGCGAGCACGGGCCGCAATTTCGATGAGATCCTGCGCGTGATCGACTCGCTGCAACTGACCGCGAAGCATCAGGTCGCAACGCCGGTGAATTGGAAAAACGGCGAAGACGTCGTCATCGTCCCGGCCGTCTCCGACGAAGATGCCAAGAAAAAATATCCCGCCGGCTGGAAGACCTTGAAGCCCTACCTGCGCGTCGTCGCCCAGCCGCAAGGCTGAGCCTCCTCGCCTTGTTTAAACAAGCCCTCTCGCGTCCTCGCCGCGAGAGGGCTTTTTCATGTCTTGGAACATATTCTGGAAACAAGCGGATCCGGCTTCGCGCCCGGATGCGGACGGCTCAAATAAGCCTGAAAATAGTGCGAGACACACTGCCGATAATGTGTGCTTTGATTTAACACCTTGCTCCGGTAGGATTATTATTCAGTACAGGGCGCGAAAGTGGAATTGTCCTCGCGTCGGATGCAGTCGAGCTTTGGGAGGATCACATGGCACAAGCGGCATTGAAGGCCGAGAGCCCCGTAACGACGCAGGTTCCGGGACGCGGGCGGATTTATGATTCCATCACCGACACGATCGGCAATACGCCCATCGTGCGCTTGAACAAGATCGCCGCTGCAAAAGGCGTGAAGGCCAATCTTCTGGCCAAGCTCGAATTCTTCAATCCGATCGCCAGCGTCAAGGATCGTATCGGCGTTCACATGATCACGGTTTTGGAAGAGACCGGAAAGATCAAGCCCGGCGTCACGACCCTGATCGAGCCGACCTCCGGTAACACGGGCATAGCGCTCGCCTTCGTCGCCGCCGCGCGCGGCTATAAGCTCATCCTCGTCATGCCGGAATCGATGTCGATCGAGCGCCGCAAAATGCTGGCCCTGCTCGGCGCCGAACTGGTGCTGACGCCCGCCCCGCAAGGCATGAAGGGCGCCGTCACCAAGGCGGAAGAACTCGCGGCGGCAACGCCCGATTCCGTCATCCCGCGCCAGTTCGACAATCCGGCCAATCCGGAAATCCATCGCCTCACCACGGCCGAGGAAATCTGGAACGACACGAATGGCGAGATCGACGCTTTCGTCGCGGGCGTCGGCACCGGCGGCACGATCACCGGCGTCGCGCAGGTCTTGAAGCCGCGTAAGCCCAGCATCAAGATCATCGCGATCGAGCCGGAAGATTCGCCGATCCTGTCGGGCGGCCAGCCCGGCCCGCATAAGATCCAAGGCATTGGCGCGGGTTTCATTCCCTCGATTCTCGACCGCAGCCTGTTCGACGAAGTGGTCACCGTCGGCAATCAGACGGCCTTCGATACGGCCCGCCTGCTCGCCCGCCTCGAAGGCATTCCGGTCGGCATTTCGTCGGGCGCGGCTGTGGCCGCCGCCGTTGAAATCGGGCTGCGTCCCGAGTACGCCGGCAAGAACATCGTCCTGATCATTCCGTCCTTCGCGGAACGCTATCTCTCGACGGCGCTCTTCGAAGGGCTTTGATTTCGAGGCTATAAAAACAGAACGCGCGATGCTTCACACGTCGCGCGTTCTTGCATTGGGCTCGCCATCATGGGCTTAATTGAACGTGACCTGCGGCGCTCGTGCGCTTTTACGCTTCGGCGGTGCCGCCTGTGTCTTCGAAGTTGAACGGGACGCGGCTTTCTTGTTCGCATCTGTGGCTTTCACAGGAGCGAGTGCGGATACCACCCCATCAAGCTCCTTCAAAGCCCGTTCCCAATGCGCATGGGCGCGCCCGTCCGGACGGCCTTCCAATTCCCAGATCGCATATGCAAGATGTCTGACCCGCTCTTCCAATTCAATGTTCATCGCATCGCCCCTAGCTGTGCTCGACATGTCCCGGCAGGTCCCTTTTGGATAGGGATTTATGGTTAACGAAATCTTAAGATAGGCCAGATGGGAGTAATCCCTGATGGCAGCTCTGCCTTGACCGGCGGCCCCTGCGATGCGACGACGAAACGTTTTCAAAAGCTTTAGTGAGGGATGATGGCCGCGCGCTATGACATTTTAGGGTTTGGCAATGCCATCGTCGATGTGCTCGCCTTCGCCGACGACGATCTTCTCGCCAAACACAGTCTCAACAAAGGCGCGATGCAACTCGTCGACGAGACGACCGCGCAGACCCTCTACGACGCCATGGGACCGACAACCATCGTCTCCGGCGGCTCGGCCGCCAATACGATCATCGGCGCCGCGAGCTTCGGATGCCGCACCGCCTTCGTCGGCCGCGTCAAGGACGACGAGCCCGGCAAAATGTTTGCTCATGACATCCAGCGCGCGAAAGTCGATTTCGCGACGCCGGCTTCGCCCAACGGCGCGGCCACCGCGCGTTGTCTTGTGTTCGTGACGCCGGACGGCCAGCGCACGATGAATACATTTCTCGGTGCCTGCCAGAATCTCACCGAGGCCGATGTCGATGAATCCATCGTCGCGCAATCCTCAATCATCTATCTCGAAGGTTATTTGTGGGATCCGCCGGCGGCGAAAGCCGCTTTCGTCAAGGCCTCGAAAATCGCCCGCTCGGCCGGCCAGCGCGTGGCCCTTACGCTGTCCGATGCCTTTTGCGTCGATCGCTATCGCGACGAATTCTTAGGCCTGATCCGCGACGGGTCGGTGCAGATTCTGTTCGCCAATGAGCATGAATTGCATTCGCTCTATCAGACGGGTGATTTCGATACGGCGCTCGGACTGCTGCGCGGCGAAGGCCTGCTCGCCGTCGTGACGCGATCCGAAAAAGGCTGCGTCGTGGTGAAGGCCGAGACGAGCGTCGCGGTGCCGGCCTTTCCGGTCGAGAGTGTCGTCGATACGACGGGCGCGGGCGATCTCTTCGCGGCGGGCTTTCTCGCGGGCCTTGTGAAGGACAAAGATCTTGCGACCTGCGCCAAACTCGGCGCCATGGCGGCGGCGGAGATCATCCAGCACATAGGGGCAAGGCCGCAAAAGGATCTCGCGCTGCTCGCAGCGGATAACGGGCTGGTGCTTTAAGGGCTAGGACGGATCGACATTCAGGATTCCCAAGGGGTTTGATCGCTGATTCATAGGGTTCCGTGATTCTGGCACGGAGCTGCGCGATGGGGATCAAGCGATATGAGCTTAGCGATGGGCAATGGGCGAAGATCGCGCTGTTGCTGCCGGGCAAAGCCGGTGATCCGGGCCGGAC
>JAATEW010000152.1 GCA_015655535.1 Hyphomicrobiales bacterium
GCGCGCTTCGCAACCCGACAGCCTCGGATGCGCAGTTCGGCCGGGCCTTCATCGGCGCGGCGCTCGCGGAAGGTCTCGGCATTTTCGCCTTCCTCGTGGCGATCCTCCTGCTCTTCGTCATGAAGTAAGAATTCCATGCGCTCGAGCGGCCAAGCCCTCGAGCGCATGTCCGCTTTCGGGCGCAGCTTGCGATGAACCTGCCCCGCGTTGTAGATCTTAAACTTTGTCAGGGATGACCATGGCCAATACGCACGAAGGCCATACTGCGGAAACACAAGTGCCGTCGGGTGGCGAGCCCGATACGGGCACGTTCCCGCCTTTCGACTCGGCCAATTTCGTGCCGGTCCTGATCTGGCTCGCGCTGAGTTTCGCGGTGCTCTACCTTTTGATGTCGAAGATCGCCCTGCCCCGCGTTCACGACATCCTCACGGCGCGGCAGGGCAAGATCAACGAAGATCTGAAGAACGCCAATAAGATGCGCGCCGAGGCCAATGCCGCCGCGGCGGCGCATGACAAAATGCTGGCCGAAGCCCGGGCCAAAGCACAAGGTCTCGCGCAAGAGACCCATGCGCGCCTCAATGCCGAGACGGACGCCAAACGCCACGCGATCGAGGCCGACCTCACCGCCAAGCTCGTCGCGGCGGAAGCGCAGATCGCCGAAACGAAAGCCAAGGCCATGGGCAATGTCGAAGCCATTGCTCAGGAGGCGGCGGCCGCGATCGTCCAGCATTTGACCGGCAAGCCAGCCGATGCCGCGGCCATCGCCGCCGCTTTTGCCAAGAAAGCCTGAGGCGGAGACGTATAATGGAATTCAACGAGGAATTTTTCGTCGCCCTCGGCTTCATCATCTTCGTGCTTGGCGTCAGCTATCTCGGTGTACACACCAAGATCGCCGCGGCGCTCGATAGCCGCGCGGAGCGCATCAAGGGCGAACTTGCCGAAGCCGAGCGCTTTCGCGCCGAGGCGGCCGAGATCCTCGCCTCCTTCGAGAAGAAAAAAGCCGAGGCCGAAGCCGAAGCCGCGGCTCTGGTAGCGCAAGCCCATGTCGAGGCAGAGGGCATCGCCAAGGAAGCTCAGGCACGCATGATGGAATTCGTCGAGCGGCGCACCAAGCAGGCGGAAGAGAAAATCGCCAGCGCCGAAGCCTTGGCCCTGGCGCAAGTGCGCGGCGCCGCGGCCGATGCTGCCGTCGCCGCGGCTGAAACCGTCCTGACGAACGAAGCCCGCGGCGGTTTCGGCGGCGAGCTCGTCAGCAAAGGCATCACCGATCTGAAGCGGCTCGCGAATTGAGGCTGGTAGCCCAGGTAGGGATCCCAGCTCAAACCCTCATCCTGAGGAGCCCGCGCAGGGGGCGTCTCGAAGGATGAGGAGGCGGTATGCCTTCGATATTTTCTGCAGTCAAAACCCTCGATCCTTCGAGACGGGGCCTTTGGACCCTCCTTAGAATGAGGGTTTTTGAGTTTTGAGCGTAATCTAAGTCCGTTGCTCTAACTGCGCTTCTTGCGTTCATGCGCGGCGGCCGGCTTCTGCCCTTCGGCGTCGATCCCGACTTTGATCGTATAATCATCCGCCGTGTGGCTCTGAATGAAAGGCGCGAGCATAGGCTCCGTCACAAGCGTATAGGGCGCTTCCGTCTGGCCCGGGATGACATTGACGCTCGCCGTATAAAGCTTGGAGACGACCGGAGCCTGGTCCGTCTCGCGCACGATCGCAATCCTGATCGGGACCGTGAACGCGCCCGGCGCGCCGGCGGGTCCAAGGAGCACCTGGCCTGCCACGCCGATCTTCATGGCGATCTGGTCGCCTGGATGGATACATTCGCGCGCGACGTCGGCAATCGAATATTGATAGCGCAGGTTCTCGTTCGACTCCGCGCCATTATAGACGCGATGCGCGGCGGTCCCGTCGAGGACGACGATCTCGGGACATTCCAGCCGCTCGGCCTCCTTTGCCGGCGCGGGCTCTTTTCCAGTCAGTTTGTTGAAGGACAGGAGATTGCCGAAACGCGACGTGATCGTATTGTTGGGGTCCGGTTGGTCGAAGGACCCGATGCTGCCGGATTTGCCGCATCCGGCAAGCGCGGCGGCCGCCCATGCCGCGAAAATGAATTTCGCCGTGCCCGTGATCCTGGGTCGCCGCATTCCCTGATGCCCCGCAACAAAGAGATGGATGGAAGGTCTCATTTTTATAGCAATTTTTCCGCGCTTCGAAAGCACGGGCTTGCGCCTTGATTAAGGCAGAGCCTCGAACCCGTCCTTGAACCCGGCGAGCGCCAAGGGAATGCCGACGCCTTCCTCCGGTGTCTGGAAAATAATGAAGGTGGCATTTTGGCCGTTCTTCAGTTGATCGATGAGCTTTTCTTCCATCACGACTTCGGCGACGCAGCCGCTCGGCAGACAGCGCACGAATCCCGCCCGGCCTATGTCCGTATCGTCGACTTTGAGCCCGAGACCGGACGGCAGCAAAATGCCGAGCGGCGCGATCACGCGCAGAAGCCGGTTCTTGCCGTCCGCCGTCTTCAGGATGATCACAACAAGATTGATGTTCGGCTTGTCCTCGGCCGCAACGCTTTGCAGCAGGGCGCATTGCTCGCGCGCGGCGCCGGGCGGCGTTTCGCAGCGCAATTGCCAGTCGCCATATTTATTTTTGACGACGCCCTGCGCGAAACCCTGGTCAAGCGGCATGACAAGCATCAAAGCCGTCGCCGCCACGACCGTCGCCGCCAAGGCCGGCAGGCGCCGCATCGGTGGGACATTTCGAATGATCTTCATTCCCGTTCTGTCCCCTTCCAAATTCCCGAAATCCATAACGAGAGCTGATCTTCGAAAAGCACCGAGTTTCCGGATAGGATCACGCGTTAAAACAGAAGCTTAAAACGCGCCGGCGCTTCAAGCCGAGGCGATGGCGCTGCGGAGGTCCGGCGGACAGCCGGTGCGGCCTGGAGAATCGGCAGATTCGGACGATGTCTGGCTGCCTAACAAATACCCCCCACCTGTCAAGTTTATGCACAGGGCCAAAGCTTCGCTGCGATGCGAAGAATCGCCCAAAGCTTTTTGCAGCGCATCACTTTATCGGGAAATCTCCCCCTCGCCGAACATCGCGTAGAAATGCGGCGGTGCACCTGCAAGCCCTCGCGCCTTTATGCCGCAAGGAGCGGCATCTTACCGCTTATTGCGCTCCATCAATGTTTGTGGTTGGAACGGGTTTAGACTAATCGGTTTTCATGCTCTCACGATAAAAACTTTGCTCCAAACGTGAAGTATGGGGATCGAAAAGCACCAATAAGGGGGAGTGAAGGTGGCTATGCGACCTGGGAGACTGAGCGTGCCCGAAGCGGCGCGAAATGCCGGCTTATCCGGTGCCAAGATCGCCGGCCTATCGGCAGCGTTTTTCAACAGCCTGTTCTTGGGCACGGCCCTCGCCGAGGGCCCGGACGGCCATCCCGTCCCCAACGAGATCGGCTTCCAGGAAGCGGTGACCCCCATCGCCCATGAAATCCATCAATTCCATGATTGGCTCGTCCTGCCGATCATCGTCGCCATCAGCCTCTTCGTCCTGCTGCTGCTCGTCATTGTCGTCTTCAAGTTCAACGAGAAGGCCAATCCCGTACCGTCGCGGACGACACATCATTCGCTGCTCGAAGTCGCCTGGACGGTTCTGCCGGTTCTTATTCTCGTCGTCATCGCCATTCCTTCCTTCCGGCTTCTGACGCACCAGCTCGTCATTCCGGAATCGGATATGACGATCAAGGTCACCGGCAAGCAATGGTACTGGAGCTATAGCTACCCTGCCGATCAGGGCGGCGGCTTCGAGTTCGACTCCGAAATCATCCAGGATGCCGATCTAAAGCCCGGCGACATCCGTCAGCTCTCGGTCGACAATGAGGCCGTCGTGCCGGTCGGCAAGGTCGTGCGCGTGCAGGTCGTCGCCGACGACGTGATCCATTCCTTCGTCATTCAATCCTTCGGCATTCGTATCGACGCCGTTCCCGGCCGTCTCAACGAGACTTGGTTCAAGGCTGAGCGCGAAGGCCTCTATTACGGCCAATGCTCCAAGCTCTGCGGCCGCGATCACGCCTATATGCCGATCGCCTTCCAGGTCGTGAGCCCCGAGGCTTATGCGACTTGGCTTGAGGAAGCGAAAAAGAAATACGCC
>JAATEW010000404.1 GCA_015655535.1 Hyphomicrobiales bacterium
CAATTCGCTCAAAATCTTAGGGCGTGCGAAAGGCAAGGGCGCCATCGTTGCCTTTGAAATGAAAAACGCGCATGCCCACGATGTCGCGACGATCATCGATCGTTCCGGTGTCGCTGTCCGGGCTGGAACGCATTGCGCCCAGCCCTTGTTGAAGCGGTTCGGCGTCACATCGACGTGCCGTGCCTCTTTCGCCGTCTACAACACATTCGAAGAAGTCGACAAACTCGCTGAGGCCCTGATCCGGGCCGAAGGTTTGTTCGCCTGAGAACGAGGAGCGATTTATGTCCGAGGCTCAAACCGCAGACGCAGAAGCCACAACGGTTCCGCCGAACGACCCGCAGTGGATCTTCTCCGACGATGTTTCGGAGAAGGAGCGCAACCGCTTGAGGGGTGATTGCGTCGCGGCCTTCAAAACGATCTTCGACCCGGAGATTCCCTGCGACATCTACGAACTGGGCCTCATCTACAAGGTCGATGTCGACGAGAACCGCCTGATCCGAGTCGAGATGACATTGACGGCGCCGGGCTGTCCCGTCGCCGGGCAGATCACGGAATCGGTTGAAACGGCCATCGGCACCGTGCCCGGCACGCTCGGGGTGGTTGTGAACATCGTCTTCGAGCCGCCGTGGGATCAGGGCCGCATGTCGGACGAGGCCCGCGTCTCGCTCGATATGTTCTAAAGCCTCAAGACGTTTCGCGGCCTCCGGCGGCCGCGAAACTGTTCAGCTTATCTTTGCTTCGAACAAGCGGCTGAGGGATCAACCGCTTTTTTATTGCTCCGCGGCTGCCGCGCCTGCTGGAGGCTGAAAATCGGCGATTGAATCCCCATATCTGCACTTACGAAATGGGATTACGGCTCAAGGAGCTCGGCATGGCCTCAAGATTTGCAATTATGTCCGTGACGGATGCGGCGGCGGCGCGCGTCCGCGAATTGACGGAAACGGCCGGAAAGCCCGTGCTTGGTTTGCGCGTCGGCGTCAAGAATGGCGGCTGCGCCGGCATGGCCTATACGGTCGAATTCGCCGACGACACAGGGCCGCTTGATGAGGTCGTCGAAGACAAGGGCGTCAAGCTCGTGGTCGATCCGAAGGCGCTCATGTTTCTGCTCGGCACCGAGATGGATTACGAAACGAGCACTGTTTCGTCCGGTTTCGTCTTCCGCAATCCCAATCAGGTTGGCTCATGTGGCTGCGGTGAATCCGTCACCTTGAAGCCGGCCGCGGCTGTGGAAGAATACGTTTCCTCCTGAACCGGGATCGCCGCTTCCCCCGGGGCGGCAAGCTTTGCCTATCGGCCGTTCGGCGGATAGGCTTAGGCCCAGGGCCTAGTACAATCGGCTCGCTAAAGATAAACACGGGGGGAATTCATGCGCGCCATTTTTGGGCTTGCGATCGGCCTTGCCTTGATCGCGGGAAGCGGAGCCAGGGCAGAAACACCTTTGCCGTCTCAGGCACCGGTGCCGGAGCAAATGCCTTTCTACATCCCCTATGGTCAGCCGGTCGATCTTGCGAAGGCCAAACAGCTTGCGGCGGCAGCCGAGGCTGAGGCCACCAAGCATAATTGGAAGATGGCGATCTCTGTCGTCGATCCCTCTGGCGATCTCGTCTTTTACGAAAAGATCGACGATACGCAATTGGCCTCTGTGATCGTGTCACAGAAAAAAGCCCGCATCGCGGCCCTCTACCGGCGTCCCACCGCCGTCTTCTACGATGCGATGGAGACCGGCCATCCATCCGTCGCGACACTTGATCCTGTGCCCGTGGGATCGCCCGGCGGATTTCCGCTCGTTGAAAACGGTAAAATGATCGGTGCGATTGGCTGCAGCGGTGGGGCTGGCGTTCAGGATGCCGTGGTCTGCAAGGCAGCGGTCGATACCCTTCACTAGAACAGGCTGGCCTCGAGCTGCTTGGCAAAATGATCTTGAAGCCATGCTCTTCGTTTTACTTTTGCCCTCACGCAACAATTGATCGTCCGGCCCCCTTTGGGGCGGCGGCGCTTGCCATATCTCCTCCCGGATTCATATCCGGAAGGGGATCTCATGAGGCACGTGCATTTAGGACTTGCGATCGGATTGACGGCGATCGGATGGGGGCATATCGCCTTTGCGCAGGCGCCGGCGCCGCTCCCATCGGCGGCGCCCGTGCCCGAGCAAATGCCGTTCAATATTCCGATCGGCCAATCGATCGATCTCGCCAAAGCCAAGGAGCTTGGCGCCGCCGCCGAGGCGGAGGCCGCCAAGCGCCATTGGAAGATGGCGATCTCGATCGTCGATCCGTCCGGCGAACTTGTCTATTTCGAAAAGATGGACGACACGCAATTCGCGTCTATTCAGATCGCACAAGCCAAAGCCCGCACGGCCGCGCGCTTTCGCCGTCCCACCTCCGCTTTTTATGATGCGATTGAAACGGGCCATCCCTCGGTCGCCGTGACCGATCCGACTCTTGTCGGCATACCCGGCGGCATACCGCTGATCGAAAATGGCAAACTCATCGGCGGGATCGGCTGCAGCGGCGGTGCCGCGCTTCAGGATGCCGTGATCTGCAAGGCAGGCGCCGACAAGCTTCAATAAAGGGAAATGAAGCCGGCGAGGGATAGAGCGAAGGGCTGAAGATCAGTCCTGCTCTTCGACGACCTTCGCCGGTTTCAGTTTGACCGGCCGCAACAGAAACATGGGCACGTGATCGCCCATGCCGACAACGGGCGGATCATTGGGGACGGACGGGCGAGGCCGCCTTTCCGTCCGCTCGGGTGCTGCCACCCGTTCGGGCGCGGCGCGTTCCGGCGCCTCGCGGCCGTCACGGCGGCGGGATTTCAAGTTTTGGCGGGGCAAGCGCGGCGGCAAGACGTCATCGGTCTCAGCCGCTGCGATACTGGGGCTTGACCGTTCGCCTGATGCTGGCGACGCGCGCCGCCAACCCCCACGGCCGCCGCGCGTGCGTCCGCGCGGCTCCTCTGCCGATGCTTCTTCAGGCACATCCGAAGCCGATGGCTTTTCGCTCATCCATTCGATCTTGGTCGCGATGAGCTTTTCGATTTCGTCTATATATTTTTGGTCGGCATGGGTCACGATCGAGAGCGCAATGCCGCTGCGTCCGGCGCGTCCCGTGCGTCCGATCCGATGCACGTAATCCTCGGCATGGGTCGGCACGTCGAAATTGAAGACATGGCTGACGTCGGGAATGTCCAATCCGCGCGCCGCCACGTCCGAACAGACGATCAAAGCCACTTCGCCCGATTTGAATGCATCCAGCGAGGCCATGCGCGCGCGCTGATCCATGTCGCCATGCAAGGCGCCGACGGCATAGCCGTGTTTTTGCAGCGAATTATGGAGAAGCGCGACATCGCGTTTGCGATTGCAGAAGATGATCGCGTTTTTGAAATTCTCGGCAACCTTCGCTTCGCCGATGAGCCTGCGCAAAGTTTCGCGCTTGGCTGCGCCCGGCGCCGATGCGACGAGCTTTTGGGCGATCGTGCTGGCGGTCGGGGAGGGCGGGGCGACTTCGATCCTGACGGGATTATGCAGGAACGTATCGACGAGACGGGTGATTTCGGGCGGCATGGTCGCCGAGAAGAACAGCGTCTGCCGCGTGAATGGAACCAGTTTGCAGATGCGCTCGATGTCGGGAATGAACCCCATGTCGAGCATGCGGTCGGCTTCGTCGATGACCAGAATTTCAATGCCGGTCAGAAGCAATTTGCCGCGCTCGGAGAAATCGAGCAATCGGCCGGGTGTCGCAATCAGGACATCGGCGCCGCGGGTGATCTTGGTTTCCTGATCGCCAAAGGACATGCCGCCGATCAGAAGCGCGACATTGAGTTTGTGGTTGACGCCGTAGCGCGTAAAACTCTCTTCGACTTGGGCGGCGAGTTCGCGGGTCGGCTCGAGGATCAATGTGCGTGGCATGCGTGCCCGCGCGCGGCCCATTTCCAGGCGGCACAGCATCGGCAAAGTGAAGGCGGCCGTCTTGCCTGTGCCGGTCTGGGCAATGCCTAGAACATCGCGCCCGGCAAGCGCGTAGGGAATAGCCTGCTCTTGGATGGGCGTCGGGTTTGTATAGCCGGAGGCATCGACGGCTTGCAGTACCTTTTCACTAAGGCCGAGTTCTCGAAACGACATTCTAATCCTAAAGAAAAACGAACATGAGGTTGGTTGGGTGCGCGATTGCGTCGAGCCATGCGTGCCGGCGAACACCTGCTTCAGCCATCGTCTGTTCGAATCGCATATTGGGCAGCGGAGCCTTTACCCTTCGCCGAAGCGCAGCTCTGAATTTTGAGATTGCGGAAACTCCCGCCGGCAGTCGAATGACGACACAGAGCTTGACGTGCATTTAGTCTTCAATGGGAAAGCAAAAAACGTGCGTTCGCTTTCATGAAAAGAACGAAATCGCTCTTTTGTGCCGTGCCTATGACGGGACGGCATCTCACGTTCCTCAGACATATGAGGCTAAAGCGCTGAAATGACAAGTCCTGCGAGGGGCGATTGCCGGTGGATAGTGGCTGAAACGCGCCAAAATGCCGCGCTGCGCCCGGTCGTTTTAAATCCGCGGTTTCTCTTTAAAAAACAATAAAGCTCCGCCATTTCCGGCGGAGCTTTGTTTGAAATCGGGCGATTTTAGACGGCGAAGCTCGAGCCGCAGCCACAGGACGCGGTGGCTGCCGGATTCGAGACCTTGAACATGCGGCCCATCAGATCGTCGATAAAATCGATCTGGCAGCCCTTCAGATATTCGAGCGAGATCTGATCGACGAGAACGGTCGCGCCTTCGCGCTCCAGGACGAGATCGTCTTCGTTGCGTTCAGTGGTAACAGTATAGGTATATTGGAAACCCGAGCAGCCGCCGCCATCGACGCCGACGCGCAGAACCGAGCCGGGGGCTTCGGTCTTCATGATTTCGGCTACGCGGCGCGCGGCCGCCTCAGTAAGAATGACGACGGGGGCGTCGACGGTTGCGGCTTCGCTCATGGGGAAAACCTCGGAATGATTGGGACTAGAGGAGGCCTCCGCGCCACGGCGCTTGCCTCGTTTCGGTTTAGAGAAGATACGTCGGCTTGCCCCTAACTGCAACAAGTTAGGCCGGAAAACGAGCTTTCATGAAAGATTCCAGTTATCTCCCTCGGCGGGCCCCCTATGCCTCGGACGCCGCCAGCAGCCGCGGCCGTCTCCTGAGCGAGCCGTCGTCGCCGACTCGCACGGAATTTCAACGCGATCGCGACCGGATCATCCATTCGACCGCGTTCCGCAGGCTTGCCCATAAGACCCAGGTCTTCGTGCCGCATGAGGGCGACCATTTCCGCACGAGGCTCACCCATTCGATCGAAGTCGGCCAGATTGCCCGCGCGATCGCCCGGGCGCTCGGCCTCGACGACGACCTCGCTGAGGCGCTGGCGCTCGCGCATGATCTCGGCCATACGCCATTCGGGCATACCGGCGAGGATGTTCTCGATGAGCTGATGGCGCCCTATGGCGGCTTCGACCACAACGCCCAGGCGCTCAGGATCGTCACCAAATTGGAGCGGCGCTATGCGACATTCGACGGTCTCAACCTGACCTGGGAGACGCTTGAAGGGCTCGTCAAGCACAATGGGCCGCTTCTTGAGAAAGATGGGATGCCGGTGCCGCGCTATGCCGAGCGGGGCCTGCCGATGGCCTTGATCGAATATGACGCGATCAATCCCTTGAACCTTGGGAGCTTTGCCGGCGGTGAAGCCCAGGCGGCGGCGCTCGCCGACGATATCGCCTATAATGCGCATGACATAGACGATGGGCTGCGCGCCGAAATCCTCGATTTCCAGCAGATTTCGGAAACCGATTTTCTGCGCGATATCGGCAGCGAGATCGAATCGCTTTATCCGGGTCTCGAAAAGCAGCGCGTCATTCACGAACTGGTGCGGCGCATGATCACTCATTTCATCGAAGACGCCATAGAAGAAAGCCAGCGGCGGCTGTCGGAGGCGAAGGTCGCAAGCGTCGAAGAGATCCGCGTGCATGGCGAGCCCGTCATCGGTTTTTCGGAGGCGACGAACAGCGTCGATCGCATGGTGAAGAGCTTCCTCTTCCAGCATATGTACAGGCATCCGAACATCACCCGCATCAGGGCCGATGCGAATGAGGTGATTATTAATCTGTTTCGCAGTTTCTTTGCCGAGGTCGAGCTGATGCCGAAGGAATGGGCGCAGATGGCATCGGCGATTCCGCCGAAGGAAGAAGCGCGCCGCGCCCGCCTCGTCTGTGATTATATTGCCGGCATGACGGATCGTTTCGCGCTGGCCGAACATCGCCGTCTTTTTGACGTTGCACCTGAACTCCGATAGAGCGCGATCATATCGCCATGAATATTTTTGCTGAATTCCAAGAGCGCATCGCATCGCATCTGGCGCGGATCGTCGCCTCCGGCCGCCTGCCGTCCGATCTCGATCTCGGCCGTTTCGTGGTCGAACCGCCGCGCGACGCGACGCATGGCGATCTCGCGACCAATGCGGCCATGGTCTATGCGAAAGAGGCCAAGGCGTCCTTCGCCAATCCGCGCCAGCTCGCAACCGAAATCGCGGCGGTTCTCGCCGACGATCCCGTTGTCGCGCAAGCCGAAGTGGCAGGCCCAGGCTTCATCAATATTCGCCTGAAGCCGGAGGTCTGGAGCAAGGTTCTGCGCGCGGCATTGACGCAAGGCGCAGCCTTCGGCCAATCGGGGCCGTCGCCATCGCTCGCAGCCCGCAAGATCAATATCGAATATGTCTCGGCCAATCCGACGGGGCCCATGCATGTCGGCCATTGCCGGGGCGCCGTCTTTGGCGATGCGCTCGCCAATCTGCTCGCCTATGCCGGCTATGAGGTGACGCGCGAATATTACATCAACGATGCCGGTGCGCAGATCGATGTGCTCGCGCGCTCCGCCTATCTGCGCTATCGCGAGGCGACCGGCGAGGAGATCGGTGCGATCCCGGAAGGGCTTTATCCTGGCGACTATTTAAAGCCCGTCGGCGAAGCGCTTGCGAACGAATATGGGATCTCTCTTCTCAGCAAGACGGAGCCCGAATGGCTCGAGACGGTGCGGGTCATTTCGATCGAGGCGATGATGGGCATGATCCGCGACGATCTCGCCGCGCTGAACATCACCCATGAAGTGTTTTTCTCGGAACGCTCGTTGACGCGCGGCGCGGAAGGCGATGTGGTCATACGCGCGATTCAGGATCTGCGTGACAAAGGTCTCGTCTACGAAGGCCGTCTGCCGCCGCCGAAAGGCCAGCTCCCGGACGATTGGGAGGATCGCGAGCAGACCCTGTTCAAATCGACGGATTTCGGCGACGACGTCGACCGGCCTTTGATGAAATCGGACGGCAGCTATACGTATTTCGCCTCCGACATCGCCTATCACAAGGTCAAGATCGATCGCGGCTATGCGACTTTGATCGATGTCTGGGGCGCCGATCACGGCGGCTATGTCAAACGGATGCAGGCGGCGGTCGCCGCGCTTTCGGCTGAAAAAACTGCGCTCGATGTGAAACTATGCCAGCTCGTGAAGCTGATGCGGAACGGCGAGCCGGTCAAAATGTCGAAGCGGTCAGGCGATTTCGTCACTTTGCGCGAGGTCGTCGACGAGGTGGGCGTCGACGCCGTGCGGTTCATGATGCTGTTTCGGAAGAATGACGCGCCGCTCGACTTCGACTTGAGCAAAGTTGTGGAACAGTCGAAAGACAATGCGGTTTTTTACGTGCAATATGCGCATGCACGCGGAAAATCGGTGCTGCGGCAGGCGCTTACCACCTTTGCCGGAAGTGATTTCTCAACCGAGAGCTTGGCTGGAGCAGACCTTTCTCTCTTGATTGATGAGGGTGAAATCGGGCTTATAAAGTTGATCGGGCAGTTTCCGCGCGCGATAGACGCTGCAGCGGCTGCGCATGAGCCGCACAGGATAGCGTTTTATTTACACGACCTTGCGTCCCTCTTTCATTCTCACTGGACGCGCGGCAAGGATCAGCCACAATTACGCTTTGTTAATGAAGATACTTCAAATTTGACCTTTGCGAGGCTGGCTTTGGTGACAGCCTTGACTTCGGTTCTTGCCTCGGGACTGAATATCCTGGGTGTCAGTGCTCCAGAAGAAATGCGTTAGAACGCGGTTTTAGAGTGTGTTTTACAGGACTTACGGGAAATAAACGCAAATTTCCGCCCGCTTGTCGCTGGATCGCCGCGATATTTTGGCCCGAAAGTGATGATGCTATCGGGTCGAATCTTATGGTTGCGAGGTATTGAGTCATGAGTGAGCCAGCAGCTAAGCGCCCGATGATCGATCTGGACGAATTCGAACGGCGTCTGCGCCGTCCGACGCCGGCGGCTGTGCAGCCTCACGACGATCCGCTGGCCGAACTTGCCCGTCTTGTCGGCGGCGTCCAGGAAGATCCGTTCAAAAACGTTTTCGAGCAGGACCGGCATCTGCCTCGCGCGCCCCGCATGGCATCGGCCCAGGGCGGCGCAGCGCGCGTCGTGCAGGCCGCGCCACGGGTACAAGAAGCCGCGCCACGGACACACGATGCCGCGCCGCGGGTGCAGCCAGCGCCGCGCGTGCAAGAGGATTTCGGCGCCGCGGATTATGCTGCGCATGATCAGCATCTGCACGGCACGATTCATCCGCAAGATTATGCCGAGCAAGAATACGCCGATCCGAACTACGGCGGCTATGGCCACGAAGACCCGGCTCTGATGGCAGCTCAAGCGGGCTATCGGTCGGCGCCTGCCGAAGATCAGGATTACGCCTGGTCGGAGGTCGAGGCGCCTGTCGCGGCCGCGCCGGTCAGGTCTCCAATGGCCGATGCGCCGCGCTCGCGGCGGCCGCTTTACGTCATGTTTGCGATCATCGCGGCGGGCATTGCCGGCATCGGCGTCAGCTTCGCCTATAAGGCCAAATCCGGGCCGCACGAGCTTGCCATGATTAAGGCGATGAGCGGTCCGACCAAGGTCCAGCCGGATTCGCCTGGTGGCGCCGACGTTGCTAATCAGGATGCGTCCATTCTCGACAAGACGCCGCAGCCGACGCCGGTCGCGCTCGTCGATCACCAGGAACGCCCCGTCGATCTCGCGCATCAGCAGCCCGCGCCGCGGACCATCATGGCCGATGCGGCGGGATCCATGGGCGCGGCCAGCGTTCCCGTGCCGCCGCCGCCGGCCGGCGGACAAGGGGCTGGGGCGCAGCAGAATATTCAGTCTTATGGGATCGGCGCCTTGATCGAGCCGAAGAAGGTCAAGACCATCGCGGTTTCGGTTGGCGCGGACGGCAGAGTCCTGCCGAATGACACGCCGCCGCAAATGCCGTTGAACGCGCCGGGCACGCCTTCGGCTCAAGCCCAGCATCCGGCGTCGCCGGCTGCCACGGGTGCGGCGACACCGAAGCCCGCGACGCCGAAATCGACGGCGCGCGTCGTCACGACGCCGAAGCCCCAGACGATCGAGCAAGCGGCCGACGATAATGGCGAGGCTCCAGCCGCCGCTGCGCCGGCGCCCACGTCGGCAAAACCCGCGCCCGCGAAACCGATGAAGGTCGCTGAAGCGGAAACCACGGATTCCATTCCGGACGCTGAGGACACGCATGGTTCCGGCGGCGGCTCTTTCGCCATTCAATTGGCGGCGCCCGCGACCGAGCAGGAAGCGCATGACATGACCAACAAGCTCGCGTCGAAATTCGGCAGCGCGCTCGGCGGTCATCATCTGACTTATCACCGCGCCAAAGTGAACGATAAGACGGTCTTCCGCATCCGCGCGGCCGGTCTCTCGCCTTCGGAAGCGGCGGCGATCTGCGGGAAGGTCAAAGCCGCCGGCGGCGACTGCTACCCGACCAAGAATTGACCGGAGGGTGATGCGCGCTTTCGTCTGCGGCTGCTCCGGTCTGACGCTCAGCCAAGACGAACGCGCCTTCCTGCGTGAGACCGAGCCTTTCGGTCTCATCCTCTTCAAGCGGAACATCGACAATCCCACGCAAGTGAAGGCGCTCGTCGACGCTTTTGCTGATTGTCTCGGCCGCGACCACGCCGCGATCCTCATCGATCAGGAGGGCGGCAGGGTCCAGCGCCTCGGTCCTCCGCATTGGCGGACCTATCCGCCGGCCTTGCGCTTCGGCCAGACGCGTCTGCCGCTCGAACAACAGGTCAAGCTCGTGCGCGTCGCGGCGCGGATCATGGCGCATGATTTGAGAGCCCTCGGCATCACGGTCGATTGTCTGCCTGTGCTCGATGTGCCGGTGCCGGGCAGCCATAGCGTCATCGGCGACCGCGCCTATGGCGATCGGCCCGAGACTGTCGCCATGCTCGGCCGGGCCGCGGCCGAAGGGCTGCTCGACGGTCATGTGCTGCCGGTGATGAAACATGTGCCGGGTCACGGCCGCGCCATGGCTGACAGCCATTTGGAGCTGCCGGTCGTGACGGTGCCGGTCGAAGCTCTACGGCAAAGTGATTTCGCGCCGTTCAAGATAAATGCCGATCTGCCCGCCGCGATGACCGCGCATGTCGTCTATGAGGCGCTTGATCCGGCGCGGCCCGCGACACTCTCAGCCTTGGTCGTCGAAACGATCATCCGGCATGAAATCGGCTTCGACGGGCTCTTAATCAGCGACGATCTCTCGATGCGCGCGCTGAAGGGCTCGTTTCGCGACAGGGCCGAGGGCCTGTTCGCGGCAGGTGTCGACATCGCGCTTCATTGCAATGGCGACTTGCAAGAGGCACGAGATGTCGCGGCCGGCACGCCTCTGCTCGAAGGCAAAGCTCTGGAGCGGGCGAAAGCCGCCATGGCCAGGCTCGGCGCCGCGCCGGATGGTGCCGATTTCGATCCTGTGGACGCCTGGACAGCGATCGAAGCCGAGCTTGCGATCAGTGCTTGATCGGGCCATGATTCCGATAAAGTAACCATGCGTTAGGAGATTGATTCGGTGGCGGACCTGCCGTTCGACGAACAAGAGCCAATCAAGAGCGAAGGCGAGGCTGCTTTTCTGGTCGATCTCGACGGTTTCGAGGGGCCGCTCGATCTTTTGCTCGATCTTGCGCGCCGGCAGAAGGTAGATCTGCATAAAATCTCGGTCCTGGCGCTCGCCGATCAATATCTCTGCTTCATTGCCGAAGCGCGGCGCGTGCGGCTTGAACTCGCCGCCGATTATCTCGTCATGGCGGCATGGCTTGCCTATCTGAAATCCAGGCTCTTGTTGCCGCAAGGCCCGCAGGATGCGGAGCCCGACGGTGTCGAGCTTGCGGAAGCGCTCGCCTTGCGCCTGCAAAGGCTGGAGGCGATCCGTGCCGCGGCTGATTCGCTCGTCAATCGGCCGCGCCTCGACCGCGATGTCTTCCGCCGTGGCCAGCCTGAGCAGCTCAACATCGTCTCGACCTCGTTTTGGCCGGTGAGCCTTTATGATCTTCTGTCGGCCTATGCGCGGCAAAGACAGAAGCAGGCGCTCTCGACCATGCATATGCCGAAGCGCCTGGTCTGGTCGCTGATCGAGGCAAGAGCGGCGCTTGAGAAGCTGGCTGGTCAGGCCTTGGACTGGACGTCGCTCGATTCCTATCTCATCGAATATTGCACGACGCCCGAGATGCGGCGCACGGTTCGCGCCTCGGCTTTGTCGGCCATGCTCGAAATGGTCAAGGAGGGGGCGGTCGCGATCAGACAGGATCGGGCCTTCGCCCCGATCTGGATTAAGAGTGCGCCACGCGCGGTGGATGCGTCATCCGTTACGTAGCGCCTGACGCATAGCACTTGGCAAATAGCCTTTGGAGGACAGATTTTTGGGCGAGATCGCAAGATTGTTTCCGCACCTTGAAGGTGAAACGAAGATCGAGAACGAATCTGAGTCCTCCGACGCGCTTTTCGGCGAGGCCATCCGCATCGCGGAGGCCATGCTGTTTGCCGCGGCCGACCTTCTCGACGAAGGCGAGATCGCCAAGCGCATGCCCAATGGCATCGCCGTTTCGCAGGTGCTGGCGCAATTAAAACAGGATTATGCCGCGCGCGGCGTCAATCTCGTGCGCGTCGGCCATAAATGGATGTTCCGCACGGCGGCCGATCTCGGCTGGCTTTTGTCGCGGACGGAAATCGAGCCGAAGAAGCTTTCGCGCGCGGCGCTCGAGACGCTTGCGATCGTCGCCTATCATCAGCCGGTGACGCGTGCCGAGATCGAGGATATCCGCGGCGTCGGCATTTCAAAAGGCACGCTCGATCTGTTGCTCGAAACCGGCTGGGTGCGTCTGCGCGGACGCCGCAAGACGCCCGGGCGCCCGGTGACCTATGCGACGACCGAGACTTTCCTTCTGCACTTCGGCCTTGAAGCGATCGGCGATCTGCCGGGCCTCGAGGAACTGAAAGGCGCGGGCCTTTTCGATGGCCGCGTGCCAAAGGAGTTCCAGATCCCGCTGCCGAACGACGATCTGGCTTTGACGGCCGACGAAGATCCGTTGGAAGACGAAGAGACGCTGGAGCCCTTGCTCGATCTTGACCAGCCTGGTCCGGAAGGCGAGCCGGAGCCGGACGAGGGGAGCGGTGAAGACGATGAATTCGACGATAAGCCGCTCGAAGACGATGACGGCGAGATCGAGGATTAGAAGCGCGATCTGGGGGTCAGGACCTCATCATTGCTTCGGAGCCACAGCTCGGCTTTCAGCCGAGCGTTCCTCATTTCCGACGGGCGCACAAAGCGCGCCCTATGGCTCCTCGCAATGACGCTCGAGTCTCGATCCTAAACCCGTGGTTTCTTCAGTGCTCGAAAATGAGCATGAAAAAGGCCATGAAGAGGATGAGATGCACCGCGCCTTGAAGGACATTGGTGCGTCCGCTTGCAAAGGTCACGACGCTGACGGCGAGCGTCAATATCAGCATGAGAAAATCGGTATGTTCCAGGCCGAGCGTGATGTCGCGGCCGGTCACATGGCTCACGATCAAAATCCCCGGCACGGTCAGTCCGATGGTCGAGAGCACCGAGCCTAGAAAAATGTTCACCGACCGCTGCAGATGGTTGGCGACGGCGGCGCGGACGGCGCCTATGGCCTCCGGTGTCGCAACGAGCACAGCCATGATGACACCGCCGAGCACGGCAGGCGCGTGCATCGTCTCGAGAATATGATCGACCGGATGCGCGAGCTGCTCGGCCAGAAAAACGATCGGCAGCATATAGGCGGCGAGCAGAATGGCATGCGCGATGAACGGCGCCTCGCTTTTTTCGGCGTTGTGATCCTCAGTGGCTTCGCCGGCGATTGTGAAATAGCCGCGATGACGGCCCGTCTGCATCGCCAGGAAGGCGCAATAGAGAACGCCCGAGGTCACGATCAGAAACATCCGTTGCATGGCCGAGAGCGTCGGGCCTAGCGTCGTCAGTGTATAATTCGGCAGGATCAATGCGAGCACGGCGAGCGGGATGATCACGCCGAGATAGGCATTGGCACCTTGCAGATTATAATGCTGTTCGCGATGGCGCCAGGCGCCGAGCAGCAGAGACAATCCGACCATGCCGTTGAGAACGATCATCACCACCGAGAACATGGTGTCGCGCGCGAGCGTCGGATTGTTGTCGCCATGCGTCATCACGGCGGAAATGCTCATCACTTCGATCGAGGTGACGGACAATGTCAGGATCAGCGTGCCATAGGGTTCGCCGAGTCGCAGCGCGAGTTGCTCTGCGTGGCGCACCACGCAGAGAGCCGAGCCGAGCACGGTTGCGAAGAGCCATCCGAAAACCAGTGCCCAGCGAAACGGGTTCGCCAGATTGGCAAGCAGAAGGTCGCCGGCCAGGAAGAACACGAGGCTGGTCGCGTAGCTGAAGGCCAAAAACCAGTCGTCGCGGAGGATTGTCGATAATCCATAGGTCTTCTTGCGCACCGGTTGCGCCTGCACGTTTTGGAGCATGATCATCCCGGAGTGATTTTGGTCGCGAGGCGGGACTATATCCAATGTCTCGACAATCCGCTTTAGGCTTCTATCTCAACTTATGCGTATATTTGAAAGCTTGCCTTGACCATTTCTGGTCGCGTCTATTCCACACTTGTTTCGCGCATCAGTCTGTCGCGGTCGCGGACCAAAATGCGCCCACGGCCGAGATCGAGCAGGCCGGCACGCCGCCAGATCTGCAATTGCCGGTTCACCGTCTCGCGCGCGACGCCGACATAATTCGCAAGCCGGTCCTGCGAAATATGGATTTCCATGCCGAAATCCTCGACCAGAATGGCGAGCCGCCGGGCTAGGCGAACCTGGAATGGCAGCAGCGCTGTTTCTTCCATGCGGTCGCTCACCCACCTGATGCGCTGGCATAAAAGCTCGATGACCCGGATCGCGACCCGCGGATCATTTTCGAGATAGCTCAGAAAATCGCTGCGGCGGAGAACGAAAAGCTCGCTGGCTTCGGCTGCCACGGCATCGGCGGTTCGCGCCTGACCGTCGAAAAGCGCGATCTCGCCGAAAAGATCGCCGGGTCCAAGTACGTTCAAGGTCAGCGTGTCGCCGGAAGGCGTGCCCGTTTCGATACGGATCTGGCCGCGCCTGATGCCATAAAGCGCGTCGCCTTTGTCGCCTTTGACGAAAAGCGTCTCGCCCTCGGGCAAGGTGCGTTTCTGACAGAGGCTGGCAAGCTTCTCGATCGCCTGCGCATCGAGCCCGGCAAAGAACGGATTGATCCGCAGCAGGGCGGCGAAGTCGCCTGGCTTATTCAGCTTCGCGCTCCGATGATCTCGAAGGCTTCGACGGCGCGGCGGAAGCCTTTCAGATTCAGCGCGCCGATGGATTTGGCGTCGAATGTCTCTTCGACCACGTTGAAGACGCGCTGATCGACGAGGATCTGGCTGGGCTTAGCCTCGTCGCAAAGCCGCGAGGCAAGATTGGTGACCGTGCCGACCGCGGCATAATCGAAGCGGCGCTCGAAGCCGATCTTGCCCAAGGTTGCGTAGCCGAGCGCGATACCGATCCCGAAGCCCAGATCATGACCGCGTTTGCGCCACGTCCGGGACAGCACCGCGACGCTCTCGCGCATCTCGACCGCCATGCGCACGGCCCGCATCGTATGATCGGGGCAGGAGAGGGGATCGTTGAAGAGGGTCAAAAGCCCGTCGCCGGCGAAACGTTCGAGCGTGCCTTCGTAGCGGTCGATCAATTGCCCGAGCGCGTGGTGAAACTCATGCAGGACCGCCATCACCTCTTCCGGCTCGGCGATCTCGGTAAAGGCAGTGAAGCCGCGCAGATCGCAGAAGAGAACCGTAACCTCGCGCCTATGGCTGCGGAGCAAATCCTCATGTTCGCTGCTGGCTGCGATGACGTCTGCGACCTGCGGCGACAAAAAGCGCTTGAGGCGGCTCATGCGTTCGATTTCGGTGACCTGCTCGGTGACTTTCTGAGCGAGCGACTGGTTCCAGTTTTCGAGTTGCTTGGTCTGCGCGGCCAATTGCACGGTCTGATCCTGAACGACATCGTGCAGGGCCTTGATCCGCAGCATGGAGCGCACGCGCGCAATGAGCGCCGCCTGATCGAAGGGCTTCGTCAGATAATCGTCGCCGCCGGCATCGAGGCCGGCGACAATATCGGTGCGGTCGGCCTTGGCCGTGAGGAGAATGATCGGGACGAAACCAAAACGCTGATCCTGTTTCAGGATCTTCAGGACCGAAATGCCGTCGAGTTTCGGCATCATGATGTCGAGCAGGATAAGGTCGGGGAGATGTTCGCGGGCCTGGGTCAGGGCCTCTTCGCCGTCCGCGGCGGTCACCACCTCATAGCCATGCGCCTCGAGGCGCATGCGCACGATGTCGAGACTTTCGGGAACATCGTCGACCGCA
>JAATEW010000018.1 GCA_015655535.1 Hyphomicrobiales bacterium
ACACATTGGTCAGAGCCGCGCCGATCGAGAAGATGAGGATCATCTGCACGAAATTCGTGAGCGCCGTGGGGTTCTCGAAAGGATGCGCCGAATTGGCGTTGAGGAAGCCGCCGCCGTTCGTGCCGAACATCTTGATGACTTCCTGCGAAGCCACGGGGCCTTGCGCGATCAGCTGCTTCGCGCCTTCGAGCGTCGAGACCTGCGTATAAGCGTCGAGATTCTGCGGCACGCCCTGCCAGACGAAGAAGAGCCCGACCACGACCGACACAGGCAAAAGCACGTAAAGAACGCAGCGGGTCATATCGACCCAGAAATTGCCGATGGTCTTCACCGAGCGTCGGGCAAAACCACGGATCAGCGCGATCGCAAGCGCAATGCCCGTCGCGGCCGAGACGAAATTATGCACCGTGAGCCCGGCCATCTGCGTCAGATAGCTCATCGTCTGCTCGGGCACATAGGATTGCCAATTGGTATTGGTGACGAAGCTCACCGACGTGTTGAAGGCGAGATCGGGCGAGACCTCGTCCAAGCCCTGCGGATTGAACGGGAAAATATTTTGCAGGCGCTGCAACAGATAAAGCGCGACGAAGCCCGCGAGACTGAAGGTCAGCATCGCAATGCCATACGTGATCCAATGCTGCTCTTCGCGCTCGTCAACGCCGCAGACAAAATAGATGCCGCGTTCAAGCGGCCGCAGCACGATGCTGAGAGGCGTGCGCTCGCCATTGAACACGCGCGCCATGTAGAAGCCGAAGGGCTTCGTCAGAGCGATGATGACAAGGACGTAAAGCGCGATTTGGAACCAGCCGCTGACGGTCATATTCAGCCCTTAGAGTGTGATCGACTTAAGTTGGATGATGATCACGGTTTAATCTTTTGGTTTGACGCATGATCTTGTTCCGAAAAGTCGAGCTGACTTTTCGGGATCATGCTTTAAAAACGCTCGGGATGCAGAAGCGCGAAGACGAGATAGAAGAAGATGCCGAGCGCGACGCCACCGCTCAGGATGTAATCGATGATCATGGTGTCACCATCCGTCACAGGTGGGGAGATAGAGCGCGGTCGCGATAAAGGCGACGACAACGACAACGATGAACAGAAGATCGAGCATGGGAGTCCATCCACAATCGGAGCGGGCCGCGTCAACCTTGCGTGGCGCCCGCTGTTTTGCGCGTTACAGCGCGTGCCGGTGATATGGGCGAAGAGCCATATAGGTTCGATCCTGCTTACGGCGGCGGCTTATATAAAAGCCATATAAACGGGTGCCGCCGAGGCTCAGCTTCGACACGCAATTATTAAAGTAAAGCGGCAATGACAAAACAAAGGGTCAACGATTTTCGTTGACCCTTGATCGAAGCGGTGCCGCCGGACCCTGATCTTGCTCAAAAATGCCAGATCAGATCGCTTGAGACGACGGTGAGGAAATGCTGCGTCCCATGGTCGAAGGCGGCGTTGTCGAGCGAATGATACCAGGCCACTTCCGGCCGGATTTCAACGCTCGGCGAAAACCAATGCTGCAAGCCGAAGGCAACATTGGTGTAGCGCGTGGCCGTGCCGGTGCGCTGGCCGTTCTCATCATTGAAGAACTCGGCCCGCCAGGTCAGATTGTCCATCGGCGCGATTTTGTAATTCAGATAGGCGAGAGCCGACCATTCCTTGGCCGTGCATTGTACCTGGCCGATCGGACAACGAGCCTCAAAAGGCGGGTTCACCATATAGGCGAAAGCCGTGCTGCCGTAGCCTTGCGAGATGTCGAGCACGCCCTTCTGGTACATGTAATAGGATTCGATCGCGATGTGCCATTTGTCATCGAACTTGTGGTAATAAGTGCCGCCATACCATTGCAGATTATTATAGCCCCAATTGCCGCTATTGATGCCATTGGCGCAGAGATAGAGCGCGTCATTGGCGCTGTCGGTCTGATATTGCGCGCAGGCCGTCAGCGAAGGCTGGACGCCCGGATCGCGTTTGCCGCTATAGCCCGGCCCGCCGGTCACCGGATTGACGAGCGAGACCTGCTTCGCATTCCACGGCATCGTGTCCGTGCCGGTGCTGACGCCCAATTGCAGCATCCAGTTCTTGGTGAGTTTGAGCGTCCCGATGAGGCCCGTATTCGAAGCATTGTCGACGTAACTCAGCGAATGCGAATACATGTAATTATAGGGCGCGATCTGAGACTCGATGTCGGGGACGCCAGGGTAGCGTCCAAGCCGGAACAACAGGCCTTCGGCGATATTGGGAATATAGAGCTCGCCGTAAACCATCGGCATGTCGAAGCCGGCAAAACGATTTTGATAGAGGAGCTGATTGCTGAACAACCCGAACGCCGTCGCGTAGCGATAGTTCTCGCCATAAAGCCCGCTGATTCTAAAGCCCCAATCGATATGATCCTTCTGTACCGTATCGGGCACGCGCTCGATGAAAAGCACAGCCTGATCGAGCTGAATAATATTGGGCGTAAACATATATTGGGCCGGCGCATTTCCACCATAGCCGGAGGCCGTGCTGACATTACCGCCGGCATTGACCCAACCATAGATCTGGACATGTGCGTCATCCAAAGTCTTGCCGAGCGGATTGCCGGTGCCGATCGCCTTCTGCAACGGCGCATCGATGGCGCCCGGCAGCGAAGCGCCGATCGTCGTCGCGCCGCCAAACGGCCACTCGGTGAATGGATAAGGCGGCGTGTCGACGGGCGAGGGCGGGAAGGGTGACGGGCGCCGCGACGGCGGCGCATTGGGGTCCGGCGTGGCGGGAGGGCCCCATTCGTCCGCATAGGCGTGATAGAGCCGCGACAGGAAATTCGACTCGTCCGGCGCCACGGCGGGCACCGGCTGCGAAGACGCATTGACATCGGCGGCAAAGGCCTGCCGGGCAAACATTGCAATCAGGACGGCAAGCAGCGCCGCGACCGTGGAATACCGGATCGACATTATCCCTCGATGAAACCAAGAGCATTACGAAAGCAGCGCCGTTGCCGCGTAGTCATTGGAAATTTCATCGCCGCAGCTTCGTTGCTGTCCGGCGGGATCTTATTCGCCGCAGCGGCTCCATTGCCGCTTGGCCCGGATCCGGGTGTCGTGCCGCCGGCGTCGTTGCCATGCGGCCCGGATCTGGGTTGCCTCCGAAGCGGCTTCTTTGCCGCCCGGCTCAGTCGACGAGAGTTCACCGCATCGCAGAATGATGCGGCACCAAAAATTTATATGAAATTTATATGCCTGCAGCAAAAAAATATATGAAACCCCTATGCATAAATGCGGATAGAGACGATCGCTGCCTATCGGGCGAGTGCTTAAAATCATTCCGCCTGACCGGAATTACGTCAACATATGATCGGCTTGGCGGGCACAGTCTCTTTTTTAACCCGCCTCAACAAAAATCCCGAAAAGCCGGACGGCTTTTCGGGATCTCGTTTTCAGCGAGGGCTTTATTGAATAGCTGCCGAAGCGACCTTGCGTATTAGAAATGCCAGATCAGGTCGCCGCCTGCGAACCACAGCTTATGCGTGGTGCCATTGTCGAAGGCGGGCTTATCCCAGGCACGATACCAGGTCACTTCCGGCCGGATCTCGACTTGCGGCGAGAACCAATGCTGCCAGCCGAGCCCGACATCCGTATAGCGGGTCGCAAATCCGGTCCGCTGGCCGTTTTCGTCATTATAAAATTCCGTGCGCAGCGAGACATTGTCCATCGGCGAGACTTGATAGTTCCAATAGGCCAGGAGCCCATATTCCTTGGCCAGCCCGCAGACATTCGCAATCGGGCCGCATTGCGCCAAAACCGGCGGGTTCGCCATGAATTGGAACGGCGTCCCCGCATAACCCGTGGCATTGGGATTGACGTTGGGCGAATTGGGCACGTTCCGCTCGAACTCATAATAGGCTTCGACCGAGACGTGAAATTTGTCGGTGAATTTATGATAGAAGGTGCTGCCGAACCACTGAAGGTTGTTGTAGCCCCAATTGCCGTTATTGATGGAATTGATACAGGGATAGACGGCGTCACCGCCGGAGTCGCTCTGCCATTGCACGCAGGCCGTCAGGCTCGGCTGGGTGCCCGGGTCGCGCTGGCCGACATAGCCGTTCGGCAATGAAATGGTTTTCGCATTCCACGGAACCGTCTCCGTGCCAGCGCTGAGACCGAGCTGCACCATCCAGTTCTTGTTGATTCTGACGCTGCTCAGCAGCCCGGTATTGGTGTAATTGTCGAAGGTGTATGTGATCGAATGCGTGTACATATAATTGTTCGGCGCGAGTTGCGCCTCGACGTCCGGAACTGAAATATAGCGCCCGACGCGCAGCGTCATGCCTTCGGCCAGATAGGGAACATAGAGCTCCCCATAAACCATCGGCATATCGAAGCCTTCGTAATGGTTATGGTAGACGAGCTGATTGCTGAAGACGCCAAGCGCCGTCGTGTAGCGATAATTTTCGCCATAGATCCCGCTGACGCGAAAGCCCCAATCGATATGGTCGCGCTGCACCGTATCCGGCACGCGCTCAATATAGACGACTGCCTGATCGAGCTGCACGATGTCGGAAGTAAAGGCATAAGCAACCGGCGCATTGCCATTATAGCCCGTCTTCGCGGTGCTCACATTGCCGCCGACGTCCACCCAGCCGTAGACTTGGATATGCGCGTCTTCCAAGGTCTTGCCGACTGGCGTCGGGCTGATCGCGCGCATCAAAGGGCTATCCACAGCATTGGGCGTGGCATTGCCGATACCGGCTGTGCCTCCATAGGGCCAATCGGCAAATGGATAGGGCGGGGTGCTCACCGGTGCCGGCGGGATTTGATCGGCGCCGCGGCGCGAGGGCGGAGCGTTCGGATCGGCTGGCGCCGGCCAGGCCTGCATGCCCCATTCGTCGGCATAGCCGTGATAGAGTCGCGTAAAGAAATTATCGTCAGCGGTCGGACCCGCGAAAATCGGCGCGGGTGTGACCACAACTCCGAGGTCCGCCGCGTGACTCGCGCCATGTGCGAGAAGCGCACAAGCGCTCAAGCCTCCTAAAAATAGTTTCTTCACGTCCCCCGCCCCCTTATCAAAAGCGATCGGGCTGTGCCCGGATCGCCGTCGCTCACCTCACACACACCGAGTGACGAAGTTGCCGCGCGATGTGCGGATGAACCAGTCATCCCCTCTCGTCGCAGCACCTCACGGGCGTACGGCAAAGCTTGCCGCCGCATGTGACGGAATGTCCCTCATCCGGTCGAACGGGCCATCATCCATCATCGGCGCCAACTGCGAGTCGCAAAAAGCGCATATAGGTTCCAGAAAGGTGTTTCAGGACGGGCATAGCAATTCCATATAAACGTCTCGGGGCCGCGGATATCCGCATCCAGAATGTCCAGCCATGTGACAAGTTTATCGCATGGCGTTTTCTCTCGTATTTTCTGTCATTCAATCGATGTAGAAGAGATTTGCATGGCCCAAAGACCGAAGCTTTATCTCGCCGGCCCCGACGTGTTTCTGCCCAACGCGGCCGAACTCGGCCACCGTAAGAAGGAACTCTGCGAAAGCTTCGGTTTCGAAGGTCTCTACCCGCTCGACAATGAAACGATGCAGGGATTTTCTGAAGAACGGCACGACGCTTTCATCTATCGTGCGAATGTCGCCATGATCCATGCTGCCGATGCGGGCATCGTGTACCTGACGCCGTTTCGCGGCGTCTCCGCCGATGTCGGCACAGCCTTCGAGCTCGGGCTTCTCACCGGCCTCAACCGCCCGGTCTTCGCCTATAGCAATGATGGTGAAACTCTGCTCGAACGCACGAAACGCAACGGCATGGCCGCCTACGACGCCGCTACATCCTCATGGCGCGATCCGAATGGTTTGCTGATCGAGAATTCCGGCAATGCGGACACTTTGATGCTGACGGAGGCTCTAACGGCGCAAGGCTGCACGCTCATCCGCATCGACGCGCAAGGCCGCCTCGACGAGCTTGCCGGCTTTATCGCTTGCCTCGAAGAGGCGCAGAAATATTTCTCAAGCTAGAATCGAGGCTTCTCGCGCGAGCCGCCACTGCGAGGAGCGAAGC